>CANQUR010000130.1 GCA_947627075.1 uncultured Clostridia bacterium | reverse complement strand
CGACGCATACAAAAAGGCGCATGATTGCGATCCCGTGTCGGTATTCGGCGGCATTGTCGCGCTCAATCGCGAGGTGGACGGAGTACTTGCCGAGGAACTTACAAAGACATTCCTCGAAATAGTCATAGCGCCGTCCTTTACCGCGGACGCGCTCGAAATCTTGTCCAAAAAACAGAATTTGAGAGTTCTTACCCATCCCGATATCGCGAAGCCGACAAAGGGCGGTTACGAATTCAAAAAAGTTTACGGCGGACTTCTTGTCCAACAGGCGGATGAAAGCGTGTTCGGAGAGCTCGAAACAGTCACCGTCAAAAAGCCCACTCGCTCTCAACTTGACGATATGGAATTTGCGATGAAGGTCGTTAAACATTGCAAATCTAACGCCATCGTTGTGGTCAAGGACGGCGTAACGCTCGGTATAGGCGTAGGGCAGACCAACAGGATATGGGCAACAAATCAAGCGATAGAACACAGCCTTACTTCCGTAAAGGGAGCTGTGCTCGGCTCCGACGCATTCTTCCCGTTTGACGATTGCGTTACGGCGGCGGCAAATGCGGGGATCTCCGCGATCGTTCAACCGGGCGGCAGTAAACGCGACGAGGACAGCATAAAGAAAGCCGATGAATGCGGTATCGCAATGGTATTTTCAGGTCAGAGGCATTTCAAGCATTAATTAATATGTACTTTTTTATGCGCTGAAAAAGTACCAAAAAAGCGTCGGGACACTTTCGACTGTGTCCCGAACCCCGCAACGACTCGCTCCGCGAGGATAGGTTAGTAAAGGATTTAAGTTGCACATTATGAAAGCAGATGAATGCGGTATCGCAATGGTATTTTCCGGTAAGAGGCATTTCAAGCATTAAATAATATGTACTTTTTTATGCGCTGAAAAAGTACCAAAAAAGCGTCGGGACACTTTCGACTGTGTCCCGAACCCCGCAACGACTCGCTCCGCGAGGATAGGTTAGTAAAGGATTTAAGTTGCACATTATGAAAGCAGATGAATGCGGTATCGCAATGGTATTTTCCGGTCAGAGGCATTTCAAGCATTAATTAATATGTACTTTTTTATGCGCTAAAAAAGTACCAAAAAAGCGTCGGGACATTTTCGACTGTGTCCCGAACCCCGCAACGACTCGCTCCGCGAGAATAGGTTGTAGAGGATTTAAGTTGCACATTATGAAAGCAGATGAATGCGGTATCGCAATGGTATTTTCCGTCGGAGACATTTCAAGCATTAAATAAAGATGAACTTTTTTATGCGCTGAAAAAGTACCAAAAAAGCGTCGGGACACTTATAAACAGCAACGAAGTTGCCTCACGCAAAAAGTAACAGTTAAAAGTTTTTTGTGCCGATTTTTTACAAAAAAGCGGCAAATAAAAATAGAGGCAAAATATATGAGTAACGTTTTGGTTATGGGAAGCGGTGGACGCGAGCATGCGGTATGCTATGCGTTGAAAAAAAGCAAAAGGGTGGATAAGCTCTTTTGCGTGCCCGGAAATGCCGGTATCGCGGAAATAGCGACGTGTAAAGGAATATCCGTATTCGATTTCGAAGGTATTTACGAATTTGCAAAGGAAAACGACGTAGACCTTATATTCGTTACTCCCGACGATCCCCTTGCAAAGGGCGCGGTGGATTTTTTTAATGCGCGCGGAATGAGGGCTTTCGGACCTACTGCCGCCGCGGCAAAACTCGAAAGCAGTAAAGCATTCAGCAAGGACTTCATGGTTCGCCACGGTATCCCCACGGCAAAGAGCATGATTTTCGACTCCGCGGCGACTGCACTCGAATTTTTAAGCAAAACGAACTATCCCGTAGTGATAAAAGCTGACGGACTTGCGCTCGGGAAGGGCGTGCTCATTTGCGCCGATGAAGGCGAAGCAAAAAAGGCGATAGACGAGCTTATGATAGACAAGGCGTTCGGCGAAGCGGGCTCTCGCGTGCTTATCGAGGAATTTTTATCGGGTAGAGAAGTCACCGTTATGGCGTTTATCGACGGAAAAAGCATTTCGCTCATGCCGTCGTCGCAGGATCATAAACGCGCTTACGACGGGGACAAGGGACTCAATACGGGAGGCATGGGAGCGTTCGCACCCAGCCCGTACTTTACCGATGAAAAAAAGTCCGAATTTATGCAAAAGATTGCGCTTCCCACCGTGCGCGGACTTATCGAGGACGGTATAGAATACAAGGGCGTTATATATTTCGGACTTATGATGACGAAGGACGGCATAAAGGTCATAGAATATAATTCACGGCTCGGAGATCCCGAGACCGAGGCGGTTTTGCCGCTTCTGAATAGCGACATTATGGTCATAATAGACGCTTGCATTGACGGCACGCTCGACAAAACGGACGTAAAGTGGAGCGACAAGACCGGCTTTACCGTGGTGGTGGCAAGCGGGGGTTATCCCTCCAACGTTATAAAGGGATTCGAGATTAAGATAGGCAAACTAAACGATGTGATTTTGTTCCATGCGGGCACGGCGATCAAGGACGGAGTACTCGTCACCTCGGGCGGACGAGTTTTCGAATTGAGCGGAGTTGCCGACAGCTTGGAGGACGCAAGAAAGCTCGTTTACGGACAAATAGACAAAATAAGCTTCAAGGATTCACGTTACAGAACGGATATAGGAAGGGTATAAATTATGGTACGCACCGTATATGTGGAAAAGAAAAGCGAATATGACGTTGCGTCGCGAAAACTCGCGTCCGACGTTTTGGGTGTGCTCGGGATAGAGCTCAAACACCCGAGATGCCTGATAAGATATTGTGTGGAAGGGCTGGACGACGATCAATTTGCGTTGGCGGTAAAGAATGTGTTTTCGGAGCCGCCTTTGGACTCGGTATATTATGATATAAGTTTTTTGCGCGGCGATGTGATCGTTTTGGAATATCTCGACGGTCAATATGACCAGCGTATGGATTCCGCCGTGCAATGCGTTCAATTTCTTACCGACGGACTTCGCCCTATCATAAAATGCTCGACGATCTATTCGTTCGACAAGCTACCGGAGGAGCAACTCGAAAAGGTCAAAAGGCACCTTATCAATCCCGTGGACAGCAAGGAGGGCAACATAGTTCCGCCCGAAACGATAGAGCAGACGTTCTTTACGCAGTCCGAAATGAGGGTCGAGGAGGCGGGATTTATCGATATGCCGGAATTGAGCCTTGGCAAATTTTATTCGTCTATGGGCTTTGCCATGACGATGGAAGATCTCAAATTTGTGCAGGACTATTTCAAAAAAGAGCGCCGCAATCCTACGCTCACCGAGCTTAAAGTTATAGATACCTATTGGAGCGACCATTGCCGACATACCACCTTCAATACCGAATTAAAGAAGGTAACGGTCGTTTCGGGCAACGGTGAGCTCGAAAAGGCGTATAGTCACTATCTCGAAGTATTCGGCGCTAATTACGCGGGCAGAAAGGACAAATTCCCTTGCCTTATGAATATAGCCACACTTGCGGCAAAGCAGTTGCGCAAAGAGGGCTATCTCGACAATCTCGATGAGAGCGACGAGATAAACGCGTGCTCGGTCGTCGTCGACGTGGACAACGACGGCAAAGACGAGCAATGGCTCATAATGTTCAAAAACGAAACGCACAATCACCCTACCGAAATAGAACCGTTCGGCGGGGCGGCTACCTGTCTTGGCGGCGCAATACGCGATCCGTTGAGCGGTAGGACGTACGTATATCAGGCAATGCGTATTACGGGCGCCGATTTCCCGGGCGCTCGACCGACACTACAAGGCAAGTTGCCGCAACAGGTCATTTCCAAAAAGGCGCTTGCGGGCTTTTCGTCGTACGGCAACCAGATCGGGCTGGCTACGGGCACGGTCGTAGAAAAATTCGACGAGGGATACAGAGCAAAAAGGCTGGAAACGGGCTACGTCATAGGCGGCAACAAGAAGGAAAATGTAATTCGCATGACGCCCGTCGCCGGTGATATCGTGATAATGGTGGGCGGCGATACGGGACGCGACGGCTGCGGCGGAGCAACGGGC
>CANQUR010000129.1 GCA_947627075.1 uncultured Clostridia bacterium | reverse complement strand
CTCGTTGCCTTTCGAAGCAAAGACGGCCTTGCGGATATTTCAGTTGACGCGGTTATGGACGAAATAGAATTAGTCGAATAGTAGTAAATTGTTTGAAAAATTACGGGTGGTTTTTTAGTCCGATAAAGACAAAAAGATACGGCGGAGAATTTAGTTTTTCCGCCGTTTTTGATACCCATATACGTACTTTTTTGGGTTTATGGCAAGCGTAGCGTTGCGCAAAGAATATTCTTGCCGTTAGTATGCGAGGATCAAATAAAGATTTTGCACACGATCGCTTCGATCGCTTCGATGTTTGCCTTTTCGCCGTTTTCGACGCTCAAAACCAAAAGTTCGCCATGGTTTATGCTGAATATTCGGCAGTTTACCGTCACGTTGCCGCTGATGGGGTAGATGCCATATATCCCGCCGTAAACGGTTTGCCGTCCGCGCAATATCGTCATATCACCCTCGACGCCTTTTAGCATAAGGTTAAAATCGGTGGCAGTACCTTTGCAATGGGTTGCGATTCCGCCATCGAAACGGTAGGGAGCGTCAAGCGGCGCCATGGTTATCGTTTGCCCGTCGGGATGGCTCAGCGTAAAACTGCCCGTAAGCGGCGTTATGTAGCGCACTACGCCCGGTAGAACGGTAAAGTCGCTTTCAGGCAACGCGACCGCCGCCGAACTGATCCGCGCTTGGAAATTGCGCGACGCGTAACTGCTGTCCGGCGGAAAGATCCAAAGTTCATTGGTAGAGCCTCCTGCCCAAGTCGAGGTTATGCGGTTTTTTTGAGAATACAGTTTTATTTGCATTTGTCTGCTCCTTAAATATACGTTATTTCATTAATAAAAATAATACTTTTTTACTTTGTTATACTTTAAATTTTTGAAATAAATTTTACCTGCAATGGTCGGATTAAGTTGCTGAACATTATGTAGATCGAATTCAATATCTTCTCCCGAATCGGTGCAGTCCCTTTTGTAAACAAAGAATAGAGAATTTATCTTATAGCCTGATATTTTTCCATAGCCGCCGCGCGCTCTTCTTATACCTAAATTCGATTTCTTAATTGTGACAACCGAATTATCTATTTCTCCGCCCTTTTCTTGTATGAATTTTTTTAGGGCTTCGGGAGTCCATACATAATAATGATTTTTTCCGGCAGGTCTTATTTCCCCGACAATTTCAGCCCACAAAGATATTTGATTGGCAGGAAGCATGACCAAATAGCCGTCAACATCTTCGGTGCAAACAACGTCCGCGTATTTTTTTACGTAGTTGTTTGTTACGGCGATATTAACGCTTTCGGGACTGAAATTATTTTCATTGCTTCCCATTATATCGAAGAAATTGAGATCTTTTTGTTCCAATAACATTTGTTTGAATTGAGGATAATTATTGAGAAATTCATCTGTTATTCGGAGTTTTCCGTCTTCATTATATTTTGGCAAGTTGGGTTCGCAAGTTTTAGCCCCGCGTTCTTTGAACTCAATGGTGTAGATATTCAAATCGGGAACAGTAATCAGCGCACTGTCAATTCCATTACAGCCGCCGGCTTGGATCAAAATTCTTGATTTGTTGCTATTTGAATACGCATATCTCGGGAAAAGGTTGTATGACTTTAATAACTCTGCGATTTTTTCGGGGATAAAATTATGATTGTCCAAACAATTTGTAAAAGTATCAAGATGGATCATGTTTGCCAAAGTTTGAGCATAAACGCATTCGCTGAAAACGGCAGATTGAATATTGTTTCCGCTGCCGTAACTTTTTTCGATTTGATGGGCAAGAGCGGGGCATTTGACTCTTATTGCCTCAATGTCCAAGTCCTTTTTGGCAGTGGCTGTCGACCACAAACTGTTTCTTTGGGATTTATTAAAAATAACTTTATGCGGAGCACAGTTATAAAACTCCGTCATTATTTCATTTTGCAATTTAGTCAAAGGGATTGTCATATACTGACCTCCAACGCCATATTAGAGTGAATTATATCAAAAATTCGTTCATCGACATTCAAATCCATTATATCTAAAATTTTGCGATTTATCTTATCCCTGAATTCTCGCGGAAATTTGATGTTTTCTTGGATACCGACATTGTTTTTTGTTACAAGATAATTTTTTGCCGAATTTATCATCTCATTTGCCGTATCATTAAAGAATTCTTTGTCGCCGATTGACAGTTTATCATAGAACATCGGCAAGTTTAATAATAATCCTTTTGAGTATGTAATTCCGCCGTCATACAGTCGCCAAAACCAATATGCAAACGAAGAATTGATTAAGCAATAGACAAAATAAAAGACATTTTCGTCATCTATATTCAAGATCATTTGTCCGTTTCGATTCATTTTACCGACAGACGCCGAAGTAAAATATCTGCATGTTTTAGGCATTGACAAAACATATTTTCCGTCTTTTTTTACATAGTCGCCCAATCGTTTATTGCTGCATTTTTGCCATACATCCCATATGATATTCAGTTCCTTTGCGCACTTAAAATACATCGAATTGTCTTTTGATACGATTTGATATTGACCGCCGATAAATGCTTCAAGGACTTCATTAGTCAGCAATTTTTGTCGCTCTTCGTTTTTATATCTAATGAGAGGGGTGGTCTTAAATCCTTTGACTGTTTCTTTATTTTCGACAACGGTGATAGCCGCTCTTACGGAATTGGCGGTATTGGTGTTGAATATCCCGTGTTTGCGCCCGCAAAAAATATTGCCGGGAACATTATCGAAAGAAACAATAAAACCGTTGTAGTCATTCATTACCTTTCTTAAAGGATAAAATTTTTTACCGCCGATAAAACTGAATGAAGTGATGATGACCGAACCTTCGCTTTGCCTTATGATTTTTTCCATAAACATGGAATAAAGTTCTTTGGAAGTTATCGCAACGTCGGTTTTTTCCCAAGTGGATTTTATTGATTTAACAGAGGCATAAGGAGGGTTTGCAATAACTTTACAGTCGTCGGGCAATTTTATGTCCTTTGACAGGAAGTCACAATGAATGGCATGTATAAACGGGTCAAGATCTTTTCCGTATTTCAACAGCAGTATTGTTTTGCAAATACTCAATGCGGTTTCGTCTAAATCATATAAAAATATCTTGCCGCTACGCAATAATTCCAGCGCCTTGCTTTTGCCTACAAAATCCAAATAGGTCAAGATTAGTTTTCCCGTTCCGCAAGCCACGTCGCAAATGTTGGATCCCTTTTGTCTGTCGAGCCAACGCGCCATAACTTTTGCAACGTCATCGGGGGTATAATATTGCCCCGAATCTTTTTTTGCCTGCTTGTCTTGTATGGCAAGTCCTATCTCATATAATTCCGTCAGGTTATTTATGCCCAAAAAACCATTTGTTACGTCATTGTTTAGGACATAGCGGATAATCCCTTTCCAGGTGGCATCGATTCCATTTTGCAAGACGTCTTTTTCATATAAAGATAGGTCGTAAAAAGCATATCGAATATCTATATCCGCAACATTGTCGCCTACATCTTCCGCTTGACAGAAATCATCATGCCCAATTGGATTGAACATGTCATATAAACTGATTTGGCTAAATGTTGCTATTTCTTTCATACTTAACCTTTATACTCGCTGTTGCTTGATAAAGTATAACATATTTATTGCTTAAAATAAAGGATTTTCAAATAATTTTCCAAAAAAATTGATGACGAATGTTTTACCCCTGCGAAAGTTTAGCAAGAGGGTGATTATTTTAATGTAAAAACGGCGGGAGAGTATAATTCCTTGCAACAAGCGGGGAGATGTGTTATAATCGGCATAGCGAATGGGCGATGCGCGGGGAGACCCGATAAAAACACAGCGGATAGAAGTGAAGCGGGGAGATGCGATAAAAACATAATGAATAGGCAACAAGCGTGGAGATGTGTTATAATCGGTATAAAGAATAGGGAGAAGTGTGGAGATGTGCTAAACAACATAGCGAATTGAGGTGGATATGGAAAAGAGAAGGTGCAATTTCGGTTTTGGAACGAGCGGGCGGGTTGAAGAAAAATCTTTGCTCTATCACGATACGA
>CANQUR010000128.1 GCA_947627075.1 uncultured Clostridia bacterium | reverse complement strand
CTTGCAGACGGCAATGTTCCGTGAGTTCGACGTGGGCGGCAACGCCGTCAATGTCGCCGCCATGAACGCGATAACGGGTGCCGTTGTCTGCGGCTTGACGGCGGCTATCGGTATTTTTATGATCGTCATCGCCGCCAAAAAGACGAAACGGAAATTATGAAATAGCACAAAGCGGCAAGACGACCTTGCCGCTTTACGTTTACCTGTCCTCTCGTTATATTCTAATTGTCTGTGGGGCTGAGACCCTTGAAAAAGTTCTTTTCTACGTTATGGATATTCGCAAATCCGTATCTTGCCAACTTCTTGTAATGCTCTAAGTACCTTGCGAAAAACGTTTTTATTGGGACAGTACCTCTCGTCCGCAAAGATTTTTATCCCACTGCGATCAAAATACTCGGCGACGGCGGCGGCAACTGCGGCGCTGCGCGACTGACCGAAAATGCATTGGCACACAAGCAGACGAATTTTATTTCGGTTAAAAAGAACAAACTCCGCTATCGATTCGGCTTGCTCGTCGTTTATCGGCACGCCCTCATCGTCGCCCGGAACAACGTCGTCGAACGCAAGCGAAAGGAACATCTGCGGTTTGTCAGCCAAAGATAGCGGTTCGTCCCCATAGTCACGAATACTTATCACCGCCAAATCGTCGCTTTTTACGCCTAAATCGGCATAATTTTTCTTTGCCGATCTCATCAATCTCTTTTCGTCACAAATAATTACTTTCACAATACCCTAAACCTTATATGAGCGAAGCAAAACAAATTTTACATGCTTTCGGCAATTTTGTTCAGTTATCTTTCACTTCGGCAAATTCAAGGAGATTTTCGGGCGACCGCACGTCGTCGGTCTTCGTTATGCCATCGAAATCATCAAATGACGGCTGTTTTTGTTTTTCGACCCCATATGCATAATTATGGATTGTTCTATCGTTTCTACGGTTGCGTCGATGAGGACCAAAAAAGCCCTTTTTTGTTCATTTCGTTTCCTCCGAAGAACTGTTGACTCGGTTCGGAAACATTATGTTTTTGAAGTCGAATTTCCACTTGCCGTCGATCTTATCCAATCGATTCCACAGCCAAAGGAGATAGCCAAGGACGACAAACACCGCCAGCAGGATCAAGACCCAGATAAGAACGCCGCCGTAACCGAGTTCGCTCACATTGAGGAAGAAATACGGATAGGAAAAGTCGGGTATGACGGCACCCAAAAGAAATATGTATGCCACATATATGAGCGGTATGATAAGGCTATAAAGTGGTGCAAAGACGGAAATCGTCCGCTTTTCGTCGAAGAGTATATAGTCGAGAATGAAGAGAAGCGGCGCGAGGAAGTGATACGACATATTCCCGACGTTTCGCCAATAGCTCGCTTTCAAAGGCGAGTCAAGCAAAAAAATGACGACAAGGAACGTGACGAGTATCATGATGACGGTCATGAACTTGAACGTTCGCAACTTACGATCAAAGCCTTCCGTTTCTCCGCCTCTCACTCGTTTCACCGTATCCGCAAGCACGATGATAGAGACGACAAGTACAAAGTAGTTGCTTATGTTCGTATAGTACTTCAAAAAGTTCCAGGAAAACTCGTTACCGCCGTTGACGCCGATATAAAATACGCCGAGCGACAACAGACAGGCAAATGCCGAAACGACGCACAGCACGACACGGTATATGAGTTGGGTCACAAGGTTTTTACACATCTTTAGTCTCCACTATAAAATTATTTTTTGCTCTGAATCTTAGGGATCGTATCTTTTGCAAATTTCCGTCAAATTCTCCGAGATCACTCCGAGCGAATGATAAAGTTCCGTCCGCTCGGTATCGGAGATCCCCGAACTGCCCTCTTCGAGGATCAATGATATTTTCTCGGCAACAATGCCGGCAATATGTCCCCCTTTTTCTGTGAGACGAATGGGATTTTTGTACTTTCGCTCATTCTTTGCGTCGACATATACAAGTCCTTGTTTGGTGAGTTCCCGCACGGTTCGAGACATCATTCCCTTGTCCTCGCCGCACATCTCGCAGAGTTTCGATAAATTTGCCCCATCGGTACAATTATAAAGCCCGAACAAACACTGTACCTGTTTCCCTTTAAGTCCCAGCGTCGCCATTTCGGCGTTTTTGATCTTTTGGACGCACCTCGAAATATTGATCAAAAGCAAAGAAAAAGTTTCGTATCGTTGTTCCATAAATCCCTCTTGACTGTATCATACTATATTTTTGTTGTCATGTCAACAATTCCACGGTCAAATCCAAATTTTTAAATTACATAGACGCCCCCTACTCTATTGCCGAACACCTTTTTGGTTTCCGCTCCCTACACCATAGTACATAAAAGACCCCCACTATGTGGGAGCCTTTCTTGTGGTTCAGCTGTCCAAAAACTTTCGCTACATTTTATTCAATAAATCGCTTTTCTTTTGGTTGAATTCTTCTTCGGTAATTATTCCGGAATCTTTGAGTTCTGCAAGTTTCTTTATACTGTCTGTCACGTCTGTTGGGGGCGTTATAGACTGCTCCGCAACATTGTGTTCACGTTTATTTTTTGCTTGTTCGATAGCCTCCGAAATAAATGCCACTACTTCATCGGCATTTTCAACAAACGGAATTTTTATTTTGGCTGATGTTGAGCGAATTACAATGGTCTTTCCGCCGAATATATGAAAAACGCTTTTTACAAGTGACACATTGTCAATTTTGTTTATAGGCATTTTTAATGAAATCATAGCTATGGGAATAAATGCGGTATACGACCCATACGCCTCTTTTGTGGAAACAGCCAATTTTGTCAACTTTCTTTTCCTGATCGCAATTAAGACAGGAAGCCCACAGAAAACCATACAGAAAACCACACAGGGGACGATAATAACCAACATTATTTCTTCTATATTCAGCCCAAACAACGAAAATATAATAGTAATACATAAAGCAATAGAGACAAAAATTCCTAAATATACCCGATACCATACCGATAATTTATTTGATATTTTTGCTTTAATTTCTTTTTCTTCCATTTTACTCTCCTTTAATTTTATATTTCATTCTATTTTTTTGAAC
Organism: uncultured Clostridia bacterium; assembly: GCA_947627075.1. Classification (GTDB taxonomy): domain Bacteria; phylum Bacillota; class Clostridia; order Christensenellales; family Pumilibacteraceae; genus CAG-552. The sequence goes on along the minus strand of CANQUR010000128.1, from coordinate 984 downwards.
GAAAATGTTCTTTCGTTAATGGCTAATCGGAACCCGTGTTCTGCGGCTCTTTTTGCCAATGCAGATTTTTTCATAAGATAACTAACTCTTACCTTTTGGCAAAGGGGCTCCCGTCATTTTTTCATACTGCTTTTCAGTCAGCGAAAAATCCGTACTCGATTCAAAAAGCGGAATTAGCTCTGTAAATTTCGTATATTAACTCATTTTCTTTGTCTCCTTATTTCGTCTTTAACATAGCAATCACTGCAAATATGATCGCAATTAAAATTACTTTCTGCTATTACCTTACCTATCTCGGTGCAAACAACAAATCTTTTTTCTTCCGCACAGCTATGGCATATCGGAAGATTTGTAGTAGTTTCCATATCGGCTTTTCCGCCGCAATAGCAACATTTCATATCTCAACCTCCAAAATCATTATACTAGATATTTTGTCTAGTGTCAAGATAATTTGTGTAGTTTTGGGTAAAATTTTTTGTATGGATAAATTGTTTTGCCAAAATCTGAAGTCGGCACGAATTTATTGCGGACTCACGCAACGGCAAGTTGCGAACAACTTAGGAGTAGTTGAAAGTTGTTATGCTAATTGGGAACAAGGTCGTACCGAACCCAATATCGAAATGTTGAGAAAGCTCGGCAAAATTTTCCAAGTATCTATTGACGAACTGATAAACAATGATTAATGCATGTAAAGATATACAACAGTGACCTCGACTTTGGAAACCTACGACATGGCTACGCAGTCATTCGCAATAAACAAAATGCTTGCATTTTGTTTAAGAGGAGCGACAAAGCGATAGAGCAAGCCTTAGGGTACCTGCGCGTACCTAAGGCTGATCAAAAGCGCATGTCGCGACGAGCTCCGCTCCCCAAAAATGCAAAGCATTTTCGGGGTCCCCTTTTTCAGCCTCACGCTACGCGTTCGGCTGTTACTGTAATCTTGCAGTAAATACATACCTGTGTATGGAAAAGAGCAAGTCCGAA
>CANQUR010000127.1 GCA_947627075.1 uncultured Clostridia bacterium | reverse complement strand
AACGGTTCATACTTCGGGGTGGAAGGCATACTTTCGCCGGACGGCAGGATTATCGGCAAAATGGGACATGCCGAACGCATCGGGCAAGGTCTTTACAAAAATATTCCGGGCGCTTTCGATATGAAGATTTTCGAGTCCGGAGTTAAGTATTTCAAGTAAACGATTATTTGGGTTGGCAACAAACGATAGCGTAGTTATGTTATCGTTTGTTGCCAAAATAGTTTTTTATTCAAAACCGTGCTTTATCGATTGACCTGCATGATAAAATATGTTAATATATTGTTGCGCGGGGATATGGCGCAGCTGGTAGCGCGATACGTTCGCAACGTATAGGCCACGAGTTCGAGTCTCGTTATCTCCACCACGAAAATGCACCCCTTGCGGGTGCATTTTTCTGTGGTGGAGATAACGAGCATAAGAACCGTCGGGTTCGCGGTGCCGACGACGATATGCTCATGAAAAACAATCAATGTTCAACTCGGCACCAAGGAAGCGAAAGGCGCAACAAGCGAAAGAGCAAGCCTTTGCGAGTTTGCGAGCAAAGACGGCTTAAGAGCGCACGTTGCGACCGAGCGACCGCCGCTCCCCAAACGCCGCAACTCCACATAGTTGGGCATTTTTGTGAGTAAAATAATTACTTGCATTTCTATTGCAATTTCCGTTAAATTGTGTTATACTATATGTGCGAAACAAACTTTAGGTATATTCAGGAGGCATGATTTTTTTATTGGCATAGTAAATTATTATAATAAACAAGTATAATTTTGTTACTGCTACTCAAAATAGGATTTGGTAAAAACGCAACTCTTTTTTTGGGTAGTAGTCAATTATTTTCATGCTTATCCATAAAGTTTGTTTCGCGACAGTCGGAGTTTGCGTTTTTCGTGCGCTGACTTCGGTTGGCGCACTTTTTATATTGACTACTTATAAAATTTTTGTTATCGGTTGCATTGTTGGGCGAAAAAAGGTACAATGAGTTTGGTATAATTATATAGAGGGCAAAAAATGAACAAACGCAATGCAAAAAAGTATCTTATAATTTTAATTTTGAAACTTCTCGAGAACGAAACCGACAAAGAACATGTTATGACACAAAAGCAGATTTCAGCTGTCATATCCGAAGTCTATCAATGCGAAAGAAAAACAGTGGGAAGAAATATCAAATTTTTGCAATCGATAGGGTATCCGATAGTCAAAACCTCAAAGGGAGTCTATTTGGATCAAAGAAAGTTTGATTTATCCGATTTGGAATTTATAAAATACGCTATTCTTTCGTCCAACAAGAGAACAATAGACGAAAAGGAAAAATTATTATCGGATCTGATTCCGTTAATTAATAAAAATTTGAAAAGATAATATTTCGTAGAAAAAATTAATGAGAGAGGGAGAAAAGTCAAAGTGAAATACACACATCGTAAATTTACTTATCTTACCGGATCAGTGGGCGGTTATAAGGATGATACAATAAGTCCCCCATCGAGTAAAAAATATTTTTATATCAAAGTGCGGAAAGACCCACAAGTTTGGTATATCGGCAAATTCGATGGGAGTTTTAAGATTGTCGACGCATCTAAAGCAACCGATTTTTCACAAGAACAAGCAATTCGCATAAGGGAAAAGCTTCGCAATAGTCCCAAGGCAAAAAATTGGCAAGTGGAAATATTCGAAACGAGTAAAAGACTCAATAATTATGAGAAAGTAGTGCCAATATACAGCGATCCTATCCATATACCCCAAACCGATAATAACCATGAAATTGTTGGAACACTTGAACCCTCAATTTCGAAAGAGAGCATAAAAAAAGTAACATTGGAACAATTCGGACTTACAGTGCAAGATCTTAAATTGTACAGAGAACAATGCGACCGCCGCGACAAACGAAGGGCAGAACTGCGTGAAAAGAGCAAGTATAACAAAAAAGTTGCCATGATTGCTTTGGCGGTGGTCGGTATTATTATAGGGATTGTTTTGGCTATATGTATTTCGTTTGCATATTTTTTTGTGCCTATAATAATCATAGCCGTACCGATATTTATCTTGTTTCAGAATTATGACGATATCAGCCCACGAGTGCAGGTGCAAATCTACGAATTGGATTCCTTGGTAGATAAGACGCTCGAAACTAAAATCAAAAAATACAACGCGGCAGTCGAACAATACAACAAGGCGGTAGAAGAGGAGAAAAATAAAGAAAAGACCAACGATCCTTCTCGCAATGGAGAAGAAACCGGTGAAGTCCGGGTGAGAAAATATAAGCGACAATTCAAAACAGGCGATACTTTTCAAGGCAGAAGTTTTGTGGATATGCTCAATAAGGCGTTGGGGACAAACTATGAAACTTATAGAAAATGCTCTGTCCCGCTAACAAGTATAGGCGGAACGGACAAAGGCATAGCCTGGGTTGTCTATATGAACAATACGACTCACGGTACTCGTCCGAGTTATTTATGGAGAAACAAACTTTCTCTTGACGGAAATACCATAAAAGAGAAATATTGCGGTAACGACAAAAATTTCGGAAAGTTTTACTTAAAGAGCAGTGAACGGTTACGCCTTGCATTTCAACGCGATCCGGAAGATTGCGAGAATGAATATAAGTGCAAATTTGTAGGGTTGTTTCTTTTCTCGGAGTATGACGAGGAAGAAAAGATACGCGTGTACAAAAAAATAGCAGATACTTACACCTTAGGGTAATGTTATATACGGAGGGAATCAAAATGGAATACAAAAAATGTCCTAAATGTGAATTGAATTACATTCCCGAAAACGAAGATCTTTGCCCCGAGTGCAAACAAACAATCAAACCCGCGCAAAGTCAAAGTATCGTTACGCGTTATTATTCGCGCCTTGAACGCGGACGCATATACGGCACAAACTCCCGCACGATCTACGAAACCGGGTGTGATTGTTTTGGTTGGGACAGAAGTAAAGCGAACCAATTCGGAAGGCAGGGAGTACCGTTGTATGCGGCAAGCGCCACACCCGAAAAGTATAGCGTTTGGTTTATTTCGCATAGCAATTGGACGGCTACACAGGGCGGGGAATGGGCGAACGTAATTTCTCGCGATATGGATACTATCAAAGAATATTGGCGAGATTATGCTGCCGTCAAGACTTCGGATTATATCACCCGCGTAGTATTTGCAAAAAAGGACGGCAATTACTGTTTCCTTGGGATATATGAGCCCGAACCGGAATTTCAAAAAGAGATATGGGACGGGGAAACGCATTACGTTAAAATTTATTACTGTATTTCCGAAGTTTATCCCATAAAATAATATCAAGAGGAGATTTTATATGGAATCATTTATTATAGGCGGACTTACCGCACTTGTAGCCGCTTTAGCCGTTTTGGGTTGGAAGTTCCTTACTCGAAAAGAATTATCCGACACTGCATTACTTGTAAGAATTATAGTAGAAGTTTGTATATTGGCAATCAATGTTATATTTATTTTTATTATGATCATTGGTATGGCAACTTTCGATATGTCCGAAAATATATCGGAAAATACATCAGGATTTATAAGCGCGATATTGATTTTCGGCGTTTTTTACGTTGGCATTTGTGTGCTATTCGGCAAATTCTTATATAGAGATATAAAAGAACGTGCCCGTAGAAAAAATCCCGATTCATTTAACGATGAAGACAATCGTGATGACGAAGATTTTTAACTACGGTAAGCATAATTCGATTTAGTACACTACTACTCGTCACAAAAAAATAAAACGAAACTCATAAAGCGGACTGTCGAGGGATCTTACCTTGACAGTCTTTTCTGTTGGTTTCGCGTATGCTTCCGCAAACGGACCAAAAGAAAATAGCATATCGGGCGATAATATTATTGTTCTCGCTTTAATACCGAACCCCTTTTATAGTTTCAAATGTTTGACAAGGGGTGGACAGATGTAGTAAAATATCTATTGCGCGTAATTTATTTATGCGTAAAAAGTCCTCTTGAGCGGCGACGCCGAGGGGCAAGACTATCTAAAAAGGAGGTAGAGTAACAATGCCAACGATTAATCAGTTGATCCGCAAGGGAAGGGAAAAGGTAAAGTATAAGTCGCTCAGTCCTATACTCGAAAACAATCCCCAAAAGCGCGGCGTTTGCCTTTCGGTAACG
>CANQUR010000126.1 GCA_947627075.1 uncultured Clostridia bacterium | reverse complement strand
ATAGATGTATCTTCGGCACTCAACAGCGCCAAACCCGAAATAAGTGTTTTCAATGCAATCAAATTGTATGTCCATCGGGAACTGAATTTTACCGAAATAATGGCTATGCGCTAAAGTAATTACATACGAATTTTTAATTTTTTTACAGCACCATCGACAACTGAATAAATTTTATATTCAATCGTCGTTTGCAATAGACACCGAAGAAAAGCAAAGCCAAGAAAAGAAGTCCCTTATGAACAAATTGCTATAATCATTTGCAGTTTACTTATTATTTTGATATAATATTGCAGAGGTCAAGTATGAAAGTATTTATGATAGGCGGCACGGGGCTTTTGGGGAGCCAAGGTGCAAGAGAATTGATCGAGCGTGGTCACGAGGTTTTGAGCCTCGCGCGTCCCCCACTCCCCAAAAAAGCCACATTCCCCGAAAAGATGAAGTTCGAATTCGGGAATTATATGACTATGAGCGACGAAGAGCTTTGCAAATATCTTTCGAATGCGGACGCGGTCGTTTTCGCTTCCGGCATAGACGAAAGAGTAGAAGGCGCAAAGCCGATCTACGATCTGTTCGTCAAGCACAATAACGTCCCCGTCGAAAGAATTTTAAGAATGGCAAAGAAATGCGGCGTAAAGCATTCCGTCATTTTGGGGTCGTACTTTTCTTATTTCGCAAAGACAATGCCTCAATTGGAACTCGAAAAAAATCATCCTTATATCAGAAGCAGAGTCGAACAGGAAAAAATCGCGTTATCCTTTGCCGATGAGAATTTTGACGTCGCGGTCTTGGAGCTTCCGTATATATTCGGAACTCAGCCGGGAAGGAAGCCCGTTTGGGTGTTCATGGTGGAAATGCTCGAAAAAATGAAAAAAATGCCTATGTGGCCGAAGGGCGGAACTACAATGGTCACGGTGAAACAAGTCGGGCAAGCGATCGCAGGTGCGGTCGAAAGAAACAAGGGCGGAAATTGCTACCCTATCGGATACTACAATATGAGTTGGAAGGAAATGCTCGGCTGTTTTTACAACAGCATTGGATACGAAAACAAAAAGGTACACACGATACCCACTTGGATGTTCAAAATAGCTTGCGTTTCGATGAAGAATAAGCAAACTAAAAAAGGCGTTGAAGGCGGGCTCGATTTACCGAAATTCGCAAAGCTCCAAGCCTCGGAACAATTCATAGACAAATCGCTCGGTTGCGAAAAGCTCGGCGTCGGACCGGACGATATCAAGTCGGCGATCGACGATTCCGTCAAGCTGTGTCTTGACATTATAAACAAAAAAGAAACTGATATAATCGAAATGAGCGCGAAATAAATTTTCAACGGCAATCACAGCTCGCGCCTTTTGAAAATGACGTAAGAAATGTACCAAGAAAGCGCATAAATGCCGGCTGTAATTGCTATCGTTGCGAATATTATAATAATTACGCTTGATTTTGCATTCGATTGCAACGATTCCAAACCTATGCCGTTTATGAAGCTTACTAAAAAATATATTATTATTCCATAAAATATTCCCGTGACAAAAAGCGCCGCAAGTCGCCCCTTCTCCGTCCCGAACTTAAACACCAAGGGAAGGAAAACAGAGTTCGCAAGGATCGCAAGCACACTGCTCATAAAAATGATCCAAAACACGGTGACGAACGAAGCGGAAGAAAAGGTATGGAATATAAAAGCGTGGATCACATTGATAAACGCCGAAAAAAGCAACACTATCGCTTGTATGATCAATCCGATCATATATTTTGACGACACGATTTGAAATTTGGTGTACGGCATAGTCGCGCTGTAAGTCGTCCAACGATTTTTTTCGTCGTACGCTACAAGGTTAGTGGGTATAGACGAACATATTATACAAGGGAAAAAGGCAATAAAAAGCTCCATTCCCGACCCTACGAAAATCGCTATGGCGGCGACAAGTCCCACAAGTGCAATATAAATTTTGAAATATTTTTTAACCGAGTAGATCTCTTTTAATAACAGTCCCTTCATTACCTAACTCCTTACACATAAAGATAAACAGTTCCTCGACGCTTATAGGGCTTACGCTAATATCGGCAGGAACAAAATCACGCTTGATCAAAGCTTCTATGCCGTAGGAATTTTCCTTTTTGTGCACGATCGCCGAAGGAGCGATCCTTTTCAGTTCCTCGTTAGAGCAGTGGATCATTCCATATTCTGCCAAAAGCTTATCCTTTTCCTCGCAAAGAAGCACCCTGCCGTCATGCAAAAACACAATGTAGTCGCAAAGCTTTTCGAGGTCGCTTACTATATGCGAGGATATAAGCGCCGAGTGTCCCGCGTCCCGAGTAAATTCGTTTATCATATCCACAACTTCGTCGCGTGCTACGGGATCGAGCCCGCTCGTCGCCTCGTCGAGAATGAGCATCTTGCTTTTGTGCGACATGGCGATCGCTATGCCCATTTTCATCTTCATGCCGCGCGAAAACTCCCTGAACTGTTTATTTTCGGGAAGCGCAAACTTTTTTTGAAGGCGAAAAAACTCGGCTTCGTCCCAATTTCGATATGTGTGCTTCATGACGTTATTAACGTGCTTTGCGGTAAAGAAATCGGGTAAGCCAACCTCGTCCAAAACGACGCCTATATCTTCTTTTATGTCGCGCATATCGCCCTTAACTTCCCTTCCCAGCAGCTCTATACTTCCGCCGTCTGTATGAGCCATGCCGAGAATACACTTTATGGTGGTACTTTTGCCCGCGCCGTTTTCGCCTATAAGTCCCATTATACAGCCGCAAGGCAGTGTAAGACTTATGTCCTTTAAGGCAAAACTTTTGTATGATTTGGAAAGATTTTTTATGTTCAGCGCGTTCATCGTTCTTCCTCCAAGCCGAATTTGACCATTTCGATAACCTCGTCCTCGCTTAATCCGCACGTCTTACGTAGCCGCGCAATATTTTCGATATGCTCCTCTATTTTCTTCAAATTCTCCTCACGTATTCGTTCGAGATTTTTTGGAGCAACGTAACAGCCCTTTGCGGGAAGCGTGTATATGTAGCCGTCCTTTTCGAGCTCCTCATACGCCCGTTTGGTAGTTATGAAACTTATGCGCAGATCCTTTGCGAGCGCCCTTATGGACGGAAGCATTTCGTGCTCTTGAAGTGCGCCGTTTATTATTTGGTCGCGTATTTGCGAGTATATCTGATCGTATATGGGCGCTCCGCTCTTGTTGTCGATAAAAATATACATTATTTCTCCAACTGTTACAACTGTATATCTGCATTATATACAGTTTCGTATAATAAGTCAAGTAATTTACGGGGTTAATTCAAAAAAAGTTTGACCTTTTCGTTAAAACCTGCTATAATATTTTTGAGGTGGCAATTTATGATTGAATTCATTGGCAAATTTGACGAAAAGGTTTCGCAAAATCTCAACAAACACACTATGCGAAAAATGTGGTGGCTTTATCTTATAGCCTCGGTCGTATTTATCTTGGGCGGGATCCTCGGAGTAGTATATCCCGAGGATAGCTCGGATTTGATCATGGGCATTGTCCTGATAGCGTTCGGTGTGCTTTTTACGCCGTTATCGTGGCTACTCACCTATTTTATTCAGCACAAAATGAACAAGACCATGCCGTTATGAGCCCAGACACTGTGCAAACCTATCAATTTTATCCCGACAAAATCATCATAACTCAACAAAACGGCGATAACTATAATGCGACCACGACCACCGATTATTCTTCGCTATATAAAGTGGAGGAAACCGCCGATTGCTACTTTTTGTACATATCGAAAGTACAATCGCACGTAGTAAATAAAGCGGACCTTAAACAAGGCACAATCGAGGAATTGAACGTAATTCTTCATGCAGGCCTCGGGAGCAAATTCAAAAGCTTGAAATAAATCATTTATTGCAAAAGCAATTTACGCAAAAAGCCACTATTGACAAGTGGCTTTTTTATATACGTTTAACGAGGTATAAGGTGAAGCTAGTCGTGCGTCGGCAAGGCTTCTCCTTTTTTGTAAAAGGGGAAGCTCCCGCGTAGCGGGTGATACTCCGCTTCGCTCCGTGGCGTTCGTCGCTTCGCTCCTCGGCTGAGGAGGGCAAAAAATACCTTATGAAAGGCTTCCCCTGTGGAAAAAGTATGATGAGAAAATTTTGCTTCTATCGGGGGAAGCTGTGCCGTTAG
>CANQUR010000125.1 GCA_947627075.1 uncultured Clostridia bacterium | reverse complement strand
AAGGACTTATCCTTGAACACAGCATAAAGCGGGTGTTGCTTAGCTATTTCGACAATAACTTCATTGGTTATATTGTCGTCAAAGCAAGCTACAAGGTCATTGCCGCCGACGGAATAAATAGTCTTGCCCTGCACTTGTCTTTCCTCGATTTTTGCGGATAAATCCTTGCCGAGATCGAGCATGACTTGGAATAACAAATCGAGCGGAGTTCTGTCGGCTTTTATATTGTCCACCGTCATATCGAGCAAAGATTGCTTGACCGCATTTGGATCGTAATAGACGTCTTGCATATTGGAAGAATCGAGCTTAAAAACTCGGAAGCCTATATCAAGATTCTTTTTGATTTCCTCCTGTGTTTTGAGCGCAGTGGGTGAAGTTGTAAATTCGGCATACGTCATTCCAAGCTGTAACGCACCCGATTTCACGGCATTAGTCAAATGTGCTTTTTCTTCAATGATTTTCTGACCGGCACGGCGAATACGCTCCTCGCCTATATCGCAAATAGTTTTATAGCCCGCCTTATATGCTTCGCTGTTTTCGTCGCACTTTTCGGGGAGCTGTACCATAATGAACTTCCTGTTTCCACCGTCCTCGGCATTAAGCTGCATAACAGCATGAGCGGTTGTTGCAGAGCCTGAAAAGAAGTCAAGGATAGTGATGTCTCCTTTCCTTGGACAACTATACTTCAAAATATCATATAAAAGCCACAGACTTTTGGGAAATGAAAAACCATTTGGAATTTGAAGTAAGTCCTGCACAATTTTTGTCCCATATTCGCTAGCATCATAACGCGGACTTTCCCATAAACTGCGCATAGTTTCTGTATCTTTATTATAAATGATTTGTAAAGAATTGCGACCTTTTTTTACAGTCAATTTGTCCAATATACTTTCAACCGATTGGCGCGCATATCTCCATTTTTTTTCGTCACCATCATCCGTCATAGGCCAAACTTCTATCAATCCGTCTTTATGAACAATGTTTGCCGAATGTGGATGATAAGAATTTTCGGGAACATCACCTATTGAAACAATCGTTTCATTCCTCACATAAAAAGGGTAAAAACAATTTCTTGCATCCGTTCTATCTGACTCCGTACCACTATCGCGTAGTCCTCTTGCATCAATTTCTTTTTTGATGACATCTCCAAGATATTTTTCGCTATCATTAGGGTATATAAAAATAGCGTATTCATTTACATAAGAAAAATTTAACCCTTGTTGTCCACGCGGATTATGAACAACAGTAGCATAAGAAAATTCATAGCTCCCTTCGCCAAAAATTTCTTTCAGCATAATGGACAAAGTGGAAAATTCATTTTCATCAATAGCGCATATTAAAACCCCTCGAGGTGAAAGCAAATCCTTAGCAATTTTAAGTCTTGGATACATCATGTTTAGCCAATCGGTGTGGAAGCGCCCATTACTTAGCAAATTAACGACAAGTCTATTTCCTTCCTCGTCTATTTGAGAATCATCATATAAAAACTGCGCTTTCTTTTGAGTAAAGTCATTTTTATAAATATAATTTTTCCCTGTATTATAAGGCGGATCAAGATAAATAATGTCTATACTATGCAAGTATGCCTCACGTAAAAGTTTGAGCACGTCGAGGTTGTCGCCCTCGATATACAAATTTTGCGTATTATCAAAGTCGACGCTTTTCTCCTTATCGGGGCGCAAAGTAGACGTTATCCTTGACGACGCCAACAGCTTTGACTTTGTTTTATCGGGCCAAGTCATTTGATAGCGCTCCTGCTTGTCCTCAATAAGAGTATCGGAAAGTTCTTGCTTAAGCACGTCAAAATCGACTTTCAGCTTTATTATAGGTTGCTCCTTTCCGCTCTCGTCTTTTGTATAGCCGTCAATAACTTCGGTTACCGCACTCGGGAACAGTTCCCTAATTTTAGCTATATTCTCCTGTGTTATATCCATCGACTTCATATCAAGCTTCTCTGCCATTATTCTTCTCCTTGATTAAAAACACTATTATATGTGCTTACTAATCCTTCCCATTGTTCTATATCCGCTTTGTCATTAAAGTCAAGATGTTCCTGATTTGCAAAAACAATTTTTACCTCATACTTAATAAACTTTTCAAAACAATGGTCTATGTTCTCTATCTCGAATTTAATGCTACTTATATTTGATTTATGGAAAATTTCTATTATATACTTTTGCATATTTTGATTTTTAAAAGTTAATTTTATAACCTCTTTTTCTGACCCAAAATAAACAATATAATCGGTTTTGCACGAGTCATCATTTTCATCATACAATAATACATATTTATCTTTATTGAATCTGAAAGTACTCAATAAATCATTTATCAACTTGTTGCAATTTTTATGTCCTAAAAAATTGTATGGGGATTGATTAATTAAAATTTTCATTACTTTATACCCTCCATTAATTTGTTGTAAATATATATACCTAGTTCCACACCATTTGTAATGTTGTTCATCCCATAGCTTTGTAATGCCAATCTTTTACCTTGACGATTTATACTTATGCTAAAATTATATGAATTGTAGTCATCATTCCAAAAAAATGATCTTCCCTCCATCAAATATATATTTTTATTTTCTTTGTCCAGCCAAGTCATAAAATATGCACTTTTATTAAGATAATTTACCTCGTAACGAGCGACTTTAAGAATTTTATACATCCTTTCAAAGTTCATATTAAGTGTATTAGTATATTTAATATCATCTTTAACCCTATTTATAAAATGAAAGTCCGGATATTTTTGCTTCGTGAGTTTTAATAGTTCCTCCACTTTTGTATTTGCTTGCACAAACTCTTCTTCAAGAAATTTTTCTTCTTCCTTTGGAGAAATAATTCTTAAATCCGGAATCAAATCTTCATCATCACATATTTGCTTGCTTGTTACTCGTTTTGGATTTTTATTGATGGGTACGCTCTCATATTCCGGCATTCCCTGTAAATGTCTAACTAACTCTTCTAATTTATCATCAGTCAAACCACCACTACAATTTACGTATTTAAACCCTTGCAAATAATACGGAACATTACAATTTTCTTTCTTAACAATAACGATTTTATTGTTATTGTTAAAAACGGCATTAGATAATAATCTTGTTTCCTTTCCAACCCCGGCTTCATAGGCTTCTGCTTTCCGAGTATATTCTTTCGTTAAAACTATAATTATTTTATCACTATCCCTTATGCCCTCAATCATCATTTTATTCAGATCATTAACGGTATCTATAGCGTCTGCTTTTGCATTTATTCCATAAACGGCTCGTAGTTTATTTACCAAACGAACAACCCATTCTTTATTTTGCTGTGTATCCTCTGAATATGAGACAAATACTTTAATACTCATTTTATTACCTTCCTCCCAATAAACTTTCTCTTTCCGCTATATAGCCTTTTAATCTTGCGTTATACTCGAATTTTTTCTTTGACTGGCTTTCGCGGTTTATTGCCGCCGAAGTGGCGCTTATCTGATAATCGAGCTTAGCAAGCCTATAATAGCGCTTGACATACTCGTCGACGCTCTCGCTCTCAAACGGCGGATACACCCAAAACTTCAACAAAATAAACTTATACAACTCAGGCACGCTGCTTACAAGCGGAACGTCCATATCGTCCTCGTCCTCCCAATTGGTCCTGTAATACTTGCCCTTTGACGAGCCGAGTTTGTACGATATTAGTGACAGTTCGTAGTCGCCGTGACGAACGTTAAACAGCGTATGGAGTTTTATACTGTTGTCGAGTTCCTTTATAAACTGCTCGGGAACATAGCGTTCGCTTACCGAAATCTCGAAAACGTAAACTTCCTTTACCGTTTTATCCGGTTCGCAATTAAGCGTTTTGGGCGAAAGCACGTTTGTAAGCACAACTTTTTCTATTACGGCAGCGTCCCGCCTCGCCTCTTTGCTTGCGTCCATCTGCTTATATAAGTCGCTTAGCTTAAATTGCCTGTTTACAACTGTTTTTGTGCTGAATTTAAACACGCGTCCCCCTACTTAATTACAAAAAACGTTATCAGTTCGAAGTCGTCAAGGCCCTTTATCGCGCCGCCAAAAAGCACGTCGGATCCCGAATTGAACAGTGTATCAAGGTCGTCCTGCGCCTTGATATTTATTATGGACTCGATACTTTTATCGAGCAAGCGGCTGTACTTGTCCATCTTGTAGCCGTCCTTGGTTTCCTTGTTAAAGGCT
>CANQUR010000124.1 GCA_947627075.1 uncultured Clostridia bacterium | reverse complement strand
TTGCCGAAAAAATGATCAAAAATGGCGATGCATATGTTTGCGACCTTTCCGCCGAACAAGTTTCCGCCATGCGCGGGACACTGACCGAGCCGGGCAAAGAGAGTCCATATCGCAATCGCACGCTTCCGACATCGGGACTCCCGCAAAAAGAGCGGGGTTATTCTCATTGGTTATAAGGCATATTCAAAAAAAGAAATTCGCGCGCGGTTTAACGCATTTGGCGTATGGTGCATATAAATATGGGTAATATTTCGGAGGGAAGAATGAAAAAGTTCAGGGCGTTTTACTTTTCGGGAACGGGCAATACAAAATTCGTCGCGACATACCTTGTGCGGAAGTTATCGGTATTTTTCGACGTCGATATGTTCGACATTACGCAAAAGGCAGATTTCGCCGCGGAAATTTCGGGCGCGGACATAGTTCTTGTGGCTTTCCCGATCTACGGGTCGTCGCCGCCCATTCCAATGCGCAACTTCGTGCATAGGTACGGAAAGGAGTTTTACGCGAAGACGGTGGCAATTGCCGAAACTCAATACTTTTTTTCGGGCGACGGTTCGGCGAGCCTCGGCAGGACGTTGCGAAAAAAAGGCGCGATCGTAAAGTATGCCGAACATTTCAATATGCCGAACAACATTGCCGACGGGTCGGTTTTCAAAGTGAAAAACGGCGATGAACTGAGCGGGATCGTGCATAACGCCGTTCGGCGACTCGACGCTTTTTCGCAAAAGATAGCCTTCGACAAAAAGTTTTTGCGCGGATTCGATCCCGTGTCGCACGCCGTCGGTTATTTTTGTCAGCGCAAGTGGTGGCGAAAAGGCGAAAAGGGCAAGCGGTCGGCTGTCAAAGTCGACAGGCAAAAGTGCGTCGGGTGCGGGATCTGTATCAAAAGTTGTCCCGTCGGCAACCTGAAATTCGAGAACGGGCAAGTTGTCCCAAGCGGCAATTGCGTATTTTGCTATCGTTGCGTCAACTTGTGCCCGAAGCGGGCGATCACGTTGTTCGGCTCGGAAGTAAAGAACAGTTACGGCGGCTTGCCTGTCGGCGAATTTTTGCCGCCGCCCGACAAGTTCGGTAAGTAAATCGCTTTCGGCAAACAGTTAAGTTTTGGCAGACAGTTAAGTAAACCGCTTTCGACAAAGCAATTTCTATTGAGAAAATCCGCATATTTACGCAAGAATTCTCAATAGACGGCTTTACGGCACAAAAAAAAGACTTATGAGAAATAAGTCTTTTTTGTATTTACTTTACCAAATGGCTGCTTTTTCATTTGAAAAAAATATCCATATTTTTTACTTGAAACGCTTGACATTTCATTTTTGAAATGATATAATATAAGCAGAGGTGCTGAGATGAATGAATTTGGTGAACGTGTAAAAAGACTTTTGTGTGAGAAAAAATTATCCCAAGCGGAACTCTCATTGCTCAGCGGTGTGACGGCGCCGTCGCTTTGCCGTTATTTGCGCGGGGACATCGAACCGAGAATCGATATTGTGCGTAATATCGCGCGAGCGCTTGGAGTGTCGGAAGCCTATTTACTTGGTTTGGATGAGAAACAACGCTCGGTTGATGAGCGACAAGAATTGAAACGGTTGGTCGCGCGCAATCGACATGTCTTGACGAAGGACGACAAGAGCGAGATTATTGCTCTTTTGTATGGCGAGGATGATGGTTGAAGTAAGCAAAGAACAATACGATAAAATGACGTGCTTGGCTCTTGATGTTTTGAGTGATTACGGCTTTTTCCATTTCCCTCTCGCCGTCTTTGCTCTTGCAAAAAATATCGGCATGAAGCTTATTCCCTACTCCACGCTGCCATTTGAGCAATACATGTCATTATGCCAAAAACAAAGTCTGGATTCGGGATTTACGGTTTCGCGCTTGGAAAACGGTTACAACGTGTATGATACCTACTATAATGATATAGATATGCAAGAGCCAAGGCAACGCTTTACAATTGCACACGAAATCAAGCATGTCGTGTCGGGAGATTGTCATAAAAAATTTCTTACAGTAAAAGATGAAGCGCTTGCGGATTTCTTTGCAAAATCACTGCTTGCCCCGCAAGCAATCATCATTCAAGAAGGTTTAAGCTCACCAGATGAATATGTTAAACGTTTTCTTATTTCTAAACAGTCGGCTGAATTCTACTACTTGGCAACCGAAAAACGGAAGTATAAATTTGGAGAGACATTTTTGTTTGATTACGAGCGGGAATTCTTGGAAAAAGTAAAAAATGCGGATAACACATAAAAGAAAAGCACATAAAAGTTGTTGCAGCAACGATTACGCGCCTTTCAGGATGAATGCTAAAAGCACTCAATGCAAATGCATTATAGCACATCCTGTCTTTTATGTCAAGTTT
This sequence comes from uncultured Clostridia bacterium, assembly GCA_947627075.1. Taxonomy (GTDB): domain Bacteria; phylum Bacillota; class Clostridia; order Christensenellales; family Pumilibacteraceae; genus CAG-552. Next base: position 1,846 of record CANQUR010000124.1, on the reverse strand, counting down.
TTGACGGCAACCAAAGGTTGACATTTTTAAAAGGAGACAATAATGCAAAAAACAATTAAACCTTACGGCAAATCGTGCAAGGATGTTTTTCACGCATACATGGTTCGACATGCCGAATTTGATGGCGATCCGGAAATTCCATGCGTAAAAACAACCGACATCTTGCCAGACCGACTTGTTCCATTTTCTCGTGCTATATCCGAAAAAGACGATTCGGGATTCGTGGTTTTCTACGAACACGATGAAAAAATCGAAACATTATGGAACGATCCCAAAAAGTATCTGTCTGTACTCAAACGTTTTGATGGGGTAATCACTCCTGATTACAGTTTGTATTCCGATATGCCGCTTGCTATGCAAGTTTGGAATACATATCGCGGCAAGGCAGTCGGCGCGTGGCTGAACGATAATGAAATTCCGACTATTCCAAACGTTCGTTGGGGAGATGCGCGTACGTATGAGTTGGCTTGTCTTGGAGTGGAACACAATTCTACCATAGCCGTCGGAACGCACGGGTGCATCAAGTCCAAAGAATATAAACAGCAATTCATTAAGGGGTTTGATCACGTCCTTCAACGATTATGCCCAAAAACTGTTATTGTCTACGGCAGCGCGCCGAATAAAATTTTTTGTTTAGCAAAACTTTGCGGCGTGAAAATAATAGCCTTTGAAAGCAATTTCGGCTTATCGCACAAAAAGAAGGTGATCTGATATGGGAGCAGGAAGAAGCGGGCATTTCTATGGTACAAGGGGAGGCAGAAGCAGCATTGATGATAACGCGGACAAGATGTCAAAACAATATCCTGTAACTCAAAAAGGATATTTTGGACAACCTGGTAAGAATAGTGGAATCAGAGTAATATATAGTACATCGCCGATAGAGACAGCAAAAAACTTTTATTCGCAGATAAGCAAAGGGGGACATGAAATCCCATTGACTAACGGACGCGGGAAGCAGACTATTTTTTCTGATGGGTCAAGAGTAGTCATGCGTTTATATTCCAAATCAGGAAGTCCTGCGGTTGAGATTCGTATAATTAAACCCGAGAATATTAAAACACAGAAAATTCATTTCGAGGAGAGAAAAAAATGACAAGATGGCAATTTGATAATATGATGATACAAATGCTTCAAGGCATCGTCGGCAAGCAATTCTTGTCGTTTGAAAGCGATACTTTTGTGGAAGGACAGTCCTATTGTACGGCTCGTCTCAATTTTGACAACGTCTCTATCTTATTGAAAAACGAAGAAGAAGAAATTACTATCTTTGAAGACGATGTTGTGCCTTATGAAGAAGCAGCAAAATTTTCATGCAGTATAAGCAATCCGAATCAGCCATTTATTTCGGGGCTTGACGGAGTTGCTGTAAAAAAACATGTTGTCGATGAACTTGTTATGAACGTTGCCATTGTTTCAGATACAATACAATGTATTGAACACGGTGTAAACATTGTAATCGACATGGCTTTGATCATAAGAACGGAAAATCACACATATATCTTTTCAAAAAGTCATGTGTGGTTTGACGAAGTGATTTCTATCAATATAGACAAAGATATGGATGATATATGTCCGTTACTTTCGGATTTGAATCTTTGGAACAACGATGGAGCGTGGAATGTAACGATAGAAAGGGTTGTCCGAAACTTATAAAGATAGATGTTAAATATTGAAATTATAATCTATTGAGGAAATCTCTACATTTACGCAAAAATTTTCAATAGACGGCTTTACGGCACAAAAAAAAGACTTATGAGAAATAAGTCTTTTTTGGTGGGAGCTATAGGGTTCGAACCTATGACCCTCTGCTTGTAGGGCAGATGCTCTCCCAGCTGAGCTAAGCTCC
>CANQUR010000123.1 GCA_947627075.1 uncultured Clostridia bacterium | reverse complement strand
TCGCACGCAGCGAAAGCTATCACGACGGATCCATTCCTCTTCAGACATTGCGTGCCGATATCGACTATGCCGAGGCTGAAGCAAATACGACCTTCGGCAAAATAGGCATCAAGGTATGGATTTACAAAGGAGAGGTCATACCTCAACTTAAGGAAGGAGGACAACACTGATGTTACTACCTAAAAGAGTTAAAAGACGTCGCGTTCAACGCGGTAGAATGAAGGGTAAGGCAAATAAGGGCAATGTTATAGCATACGGCGATTACGGTCTTGTTTGTTTGGATCCCGGTTGGATCAAATCCAATCAGATTGAGGCTGCCCGTATTGCGATGACCAGATATATCAAGCGTGGCGGACAGGTGTGGATAAACATTTTCCCGCATAAGCCCGTTACAAAAAAGCCTGCCGAGACCCGTATGGGATCCGGAAAGGGCGCGCCGGAATTCTGGGTAGCCGTCGTTAAGCCGGGCAGAGTATTGTTCGAGATGGCGGGCGTTCCCGAAGAAGTGGCAAAGGAAGCATTGAGACTTGCGTCTCACAAGCTCCCCGTTCGTTGCAAATTTGCACGTAAGGAAGAACTTGTCAGCGCAGACGCAAACGACAATAAGGAGGTTGAAGCATAATGAAAACCACATTTCGTGATTTACAAGACAAAGAGCTTACCGCAAAGCTTGCGGAGTTAAAGCAGGAATTGTTCAATTTGCGCTTCAGCCATGCAACCGGACAGCTCAGCAATCCCAATCAGCTTAAAAGATGCAAGAGAGATATAGCCAGAGTAAAGACCGTTATTCGCGAGCGCGAGCTTTCGAAGAAGGCATAATCGGAGGGTAATATGGCAGATTCATTGGAAAGAAACAACCGTAAGGTAAGGGTAGGCATCGTCGTAAGCGATAAGATGGAAAAGACCATCGTTGTCGCAGTAAGAGACAATACCAAGCACCCTCTGTATAAAAAGACAATAAAGACAACGACAAAATTCAAGGCTCACGACGAGAATAACGAAGCAAAGATCGGCGATATTGTGGAAATCGTTGAAACAAGACCGCTGTCAAAAGACAAATGCTTCCGACTTAACCGTATTGTCGAAAGAGCTAAATAAGGAGAACGTTTATGATACAACCACAATCTTATTTGAAGGTCGCAGATAACAGCGGCGCAAAGGAAATAATGTGTATTCGTGTACTCGGCGGCTCCTTCCGTCGTTGCGGCAACATAGGTGATGTGATCATCGCTTCGGTAAAGAGCGCGACAACGGGCGGCACCGTCAAGAAAGGCGACGTCGTTCGCGCGGTCATCGTTCGCAGCCACAAGGGCGTCAACCGTCCCGACGGTAGCCATATACGCTTTGACGACAATGCCGCGGTTATAATCGATACTCAAAAGCAACCGAGAGGCACGCGTATATTCGGGCCTATCGCAAGAGAACTCAGAGACAAGGATTATATGAAGATAATATCTTTGGCTCCCGAGGTAATGTAGGAGGAACGAATATGAGTTTAAGAATAAAGAAAGGGGATACGGTCAAAGTCATTGCAGGACGCGACAAAGGTCAGTCCGGAAAGGTCATTGCCGTCGATCCCGAGAATGAACTTATCAAAGTGGAAAACCTCAACATGGTTTCCCGTCATCATAAGGGTCGTTCGGCTCAAGAGCAGAGCGACATAATCAAGATGGAAGGCAATATCAATATAAGCAACGTCATGCTTGTTTGTCCCTCTTGCGGCAAGACGACGCGTATCGCCGCCGTTGAGGTTGATGGCAAAAAGCATCGCAGCTGCAAAAAATGCGGTTTCGACATAGACGCTGCAAAGAAAGCCGAAAAGAAGCCCGAAGGCAAAAAGAGAGCCACAAAGACTTCTACGGCGGAAAAGACCGAAAAATCATCTTCGAGAGTTAAGCGCACCCGCAAGAGCGACGCGAGCAAAACGGAGTAATGGGAGGACATTATGGCTGAACTTAAAAGAAACAGACTTAAGACAAGGTACGCGGAAGAGATCGTACCCGCACTCATAAAGGAACGCGGCTATACCAATCCTATGCAGGTCCCCAAGCTCGATAAGATCATTCTCAATATGAGGCTCGGAGATATCAAAGATAACAGCAAAAGCGTTCAAATGGCTATGAACGAGCTCGAAGCTATCGCAGGACAAAAGGCGGTGCTTTGCAAAGCCAAAAAGTCGGTTGCAAACTTCAAGCTTCGTGAAGGTCAATCGATAGGCATCAAAGTCACCCTTCGCGGCGATAAAATGTATGAATTTTTCGATAAGCTCGTTTCCATTGCTTTTCCGCGCGTTAGGGACTTCCGCGGTATATCGGGAAAATCCTTTGACGGCAGAGGAAATTATTCCGTGGGCATCAAGGAGCATATAATCTTCCCCGAGGTGTCTTACGAGCAAGTCGAAAAAGTAAGAGGCTTCGATGTTTGCGTGGTAACCACAGCAAAGACGGACGACGAGGCGAAAGCACTCCTTGTTAAGCTTGGAATGCCTTTCAGGAACTAACAGGGATAAGGAGATAAATTATGGCAAAAAAATCAATGATAAATAAACAGCAAAGACCTGCGAAATATTCTACACGCGCCTATACGCGTTGCAAGATATGCGGCAGACCTCATGCGGTTCTTCGTAAGTTCGGTATTTGCAGGATTTGTTTCAGAGAGCTTGCATACAAGGGTGAGATCCCCGGTTGCAAAAAGTCGAGTTGGTAAGGAGGTAAAGGTATGTTAGTTAACGATCCTATAGCGGATTTGCTCACAAGAATCAGAAATGCATTGACGGCAAAGCACGATACCGTTACCGTTCCTCTCTCCAAAATGAAAAAGGCGATCGCGGATATCCTGGTTAGCGAAGGATATGTAAAAAGCGCCGAGATCGTGGAGATCGACGGACATAAAAATATTTTGATAACATTAAAGTACGGTGCGAAAAACGAAAGGGTTATTACAAGCCTTAAAAGAATATCCAAGCCCGGATTAAGAGTTTACTGCGGCTATCAGGATCTTCCAAAGGTGCTCAACGGACTCGGAATAGCTATTATTTCCACGTCCAAGGGCATTATGACCGACAAGCAGGCTCGTGCCGACAAGATAGGCGGCGAAGTTCTCGCCTATATCTGGTAGGAGGTCGATATGTCAAGAATAGGAAGATTACCTATAGATATCCCCGCAGGCGTTACCGCAGACTACAAGGACAATATTGTTACCGTAAAAGGTCCCAAGGGCACGCTTACGCAGGAAATTAAAGATAAAAATATAAACGTAAGGATCGAGGGCGCTCAGATTCATGTCGAGCGTTCGAAAGAAGATAAAGAAGTCAAGAGCAAGCACGGACTTTATCGTCAGCTCATCCACAACATGGTATTGGGCGTTGTTACTCCCTTCAGTCGTTCGCTTATCGTAAACGGCGTAGGTTGGAAGGCAACCGTCAGCGGCAAAAAGCTTACTCTCAATGTAGGTTACAGCCATCCCGTGGATTTCAATGTCCCCGAGGGTATAAACATCACTTGCCCCGATCAAAACACCATTGTGGTTTCGGGAATATCCAAGGAGCTTGTCGGACAGACGGCGGCAACCATTAAATCAAAGAGACCCGTAGAACCGTATCATTCTTATGGTATCAGATACAGCGACGAAGTTGTCATCACCAAAGAAGGCAAAAAAGGTAAGTAATAGGAGGGCATTATGATAAACAAGATAAATAAAAACGGCGTAAGAGCCAAAAGACATCTTAGGATCAGATCGCACCTTAAAGGTACGACGGAAATGCCTCGCCTTTGCGTTTATCGCAGCACTTCCCATATTTACGCGCAGATAATCGACGACGTTAAGGGAGTTACGCTTGCATCGGGCTCCACTATAGCGAAGGGTATCGACGTAAAGGGCAAGGCCAAGACAGAAGCAGCCAAGATCGTAGGCGAATTCATTGCAAAGCGTGCGATCGACGCAGGTATCAAAAAGGTTGTATTCGACAGAGGCGGATATCTTTATACCGGAAGGGTAAAGGCACTCGCCGACGGCGCAAGAGAAGCCGGCCTTGAGTTTTAGGAGGAAGCATTATGGCAAAGAGAGAACAAGAAGTTGTTAAGCAAGACGACGGCATCACATCGAGACTTGTCGGAGTAAATCGTATAACCAAGGTCGTAAAAGGCGGACGCAATATGCGTTTTGCAGCCCTCGTGGTTGTAGGCGACGGAAACGGCAGCGTGGGTATCGGTTCAGGTAAAGCGACCGAGGTCCCCGAGGCTATCAAGAAGGCAGAGCAGATCGCACGTCGAAATATGGTCAAGATCG
>CANQUR010000122.1 GCA_947627075.1 uncultured Clostridia bacterium | reverse complement strand
GGGAGGCGGAGCGGTCTATCACGACAAGGGCAATCTGAACTTTACGTTCCTTTCGTCCAAAAGAAATTTTTCGATAAAAGAGAATTTCGAGATAATGACAAGCGGTATTCGTAAGCTCGGCTTCGACGCCGAGTTGAACGGCCGCAACGACGTGACGATAGGAGGCAGAAAGTTTTCGGGCAACGCGTTTTACAGAGGCAACGCGTGCTTTCATCACGGTACCGTGCTGATAAACGCAAACTGCGAAAGAATGGCGAATTATCTCAACGTTCCCAAGGTCAAACTCGAAGCAAAGGGAGTGCAAAGCGTGGTCAGTCGCGTGATCAATCTCGGCGAGCTCGACGCTTCGGTTACGGCGGATAGAGTAGCCGACGCGCTCAAAGGCGCGTTCGAGGAGCATTACGGTGTTGCGACCGAGATCACCGAGGCTGATTTGGATCGCAATGTGCTACAAGAAAAGCTCGCGTTTTTCGAGGACGAGCGGTGGCGCAAGGGCGACAATATATATTATGACGTTCAAGCGGTATGCAGGTTCGATTGGGGAACGGCGGACATTCGGTTAAAGCTCGTCGGGAACGTCATACAAAAGGCAAAAATTTATACGGATTGTTTGGATGTCGACGAAGTCGCGCGCAAGGAAGCTCTTCTTATGGGCGCGGATATATATAAAGGTAAAGAAGGCGTAAACGATATATTAGACGCGTTCAAGGAGCAAAAAAATGGATTTTGATTTGATAGTTTTGGGCGGTGGACCGGGCGGTTATACGGGCGCCATAAGAGCGGCAAAACTCGGAAAGAAAGTCGCGCTCATAGAAAAGAGAGAGGTGGGCGGTACCTGCCTCAACTGCGGCTGTATCCCCACCAAAGCGTTGTTGCATTCGGCGGAGATCTATTCGGGCAAGAGCGAATGGGAAGAACTGGGCATAAAAGCCGAGAACGTTGCGCTTGACGAAAGCAAGATCTACGAACGCAAGCAAAGAATAGTGGGAACTCTACGCGACGGCGTAAGATCGCTCATAAAGTCGAACGGCATAGAACTTATCGAGGGCGAAGGAAAACTTACGGGCGAGCATACCGTAAAGGTGAATGACCGCGAAGTAAGCGCGGACTTTATCCTTCTTGCAACAGGTTCGATACCGTCGGCGGGCAGTAAGGAAAGACCTCTTATAGGCGTGGAATATACGCTCAATTCCGACGACGTGCTCGACTCTCCCGTAAAGGGCGACAACATTACGATAATAGGCGCGGGCGTCATCGCGGTGGAATTCGCGACGTATTTTGCCGCAATAGGCAAAAATGTGACGCTACTCGCACCGGGCGAACGCATAATAAAAATGATGAGCAAGGATGCAAGCGTTCAGCTTTCGTCCGTCCTCAAAAAGCAGGGCGTAAAGATAGTTACGGGTGCAAAAATAAAGAGCGTTCAAAGCGACCATACGGTAAATTACGAAACCGAAAAGGGAGCGGATAGTGTACCGGGCGACGCAGTCATCACGGCTATCGGACGCAGACCCGTGCTGGATATAGGACTTGAAAATGTCGGGCTCACCGCAGAAAAGTTCATAAATGTAGACGAAAATATGTATACGGGCAAAGCCGGAATTTACGCTTGCGGCGATATTATCGGCAGAATACAACTTGCACATTTTGCGGCGGCAAGCGCGATCACGGCGGTGGAAAGCATGTTCGGATCAAAGCACAGCATGGATCTCGACGTTTGTCCTTCGTGTATTTACACTATGCCCGAGCTTGCTTCGGTAGGCAAAAAGGAGACCGACATAGAGAATGCCAAAGTGGGCAAATTCCTTATGGGCGCGAACGGAAAATCGCTCATCGAGGGAGTGAACCGCGGCTATATAAAGGTCATCGCGGACGAAAACGACGTCATTGTGGGAGCGGAGATCTTTGCGGTTCGAGGCACCGACATTTTGGGCGAGCTTTCGCTTGCCGTTTCCAAAGGGCTCAAAGCTCATGAGGTGGCTTCGGTCATCCATCCGCATCCGACGGTCATGGAGGCAGTCGGCGAGAGCGTCGAGGACATCTACGGCATGGCGACGCACATGGCGCCCAAAAGGCGATAAAACGACTTTATTTTCTTACCCCATTATGAAAAACGGGTAAAAACGGTCGATCGAAAAAGAAATTATAAAATAATTCAAGGAGATTATAAATTATGGCAAAAAGAACACCACTATACGATTTACACGTCAAATACGGCGGACAGATCGTAGAATTTGCGGGATATGAGCTTCCCGTTCAATATGAGGGATATGGCCTTATCAAGGAGCATATCGCCGTAAGGACAAAGGCAGGACTTTTCGACGTTTCCCACATGGGCGAGCTCGTCATTTCGGGTGAAAACGCCGAGGCGGCTGTAAACGAGCTTATCACCAATGAAGTGCGCAATATGTACGACGGTCAAGTAAAGTATTCGCTTCTTCCCAACGACAAGGGCGGCGCAGTCGACGACGTACTCGTTTATAAAGTGAGCGGAACTTGTTTCCTTCTTGTTGTAAACGCCGCAAACGTAGATAAGGACGCTAAATGGATTTCGAGCAGATTGCCTAAAAACGTAAAGTTCGACAATATTTCCGAAAACGTAAGCCAACTCGCGCTCCAAGGACCCATGGCGCAAACCATTATGCATAAGATAGTGAAGAAGGAAGAAACCATTCCCACAAAATACTATACGTTCAATAAGGACGTGGATATCGACGGTATGCATTGCCTCGTTTCCCGTACCGGCTATACCGGCGAGCACGGCTATGAGATCTATTGCGCAAACAAAGACGTTTGCAAGATCTACGAGCTTCTTATGAGCGTAGGCAAGGAATACGGACTTGTTCCCGCGGGATTGGGCGCACGCGATACGCTTCGTTTCGAGGCGGCTATGCCCCTTTACGGTCATGAACTCGGCGAGGATATTCCCGTAAACGAAACCGATCTCGGCTTCTGCATAAAGATGAACAAGGAGCATTTTATAGGAAAAGAGGCGCTCGAAGCGCATGAGCCCGAATACGAAAGAGTGGGCGCAAAACTTGTAGACCGCGGAATAGCGCGTGAGCATTGCCCCGTATATCTCGGCGACGAGCAAGTCGGGATCGTTACAAGCGGAACTCATTCGCCCACGCTCGGTTATCCCATCGCAATGCTTCGTATAAAGAAAGGCTTGCGCGAGGGACTTACCGTGGACGTTCGCGGCAAGAGGCTCAGACTCGAAATAATACCGTTACCGTTCTATAAAAGGGCTTAATGCTTTTTAGGCAAATCAAATAAAATAAAAAAAATTTTCGGAGGATTAAAAAATATGAGTAAATTATTGTATGCCCAAACACACGAGTGGGCTAAAATCGAAGGCAATATCGCAACTATCGGACTTTCCGATCACGCTCAACACGAGCTCGGCGATTTGGTTTTCATCAACCTTCCCTCGGTAGGCGACAAGATCACTGCGGGCGAAGCGTTCTGCGACGTGGAATCCGTCAAGGCTGTTTCGGACGTTATGGCTCCCGTAAGCGGCAAGATAGTTGAGGTAAACGAAGAGCTTGAAAGCGCTCCCGAAACCATCAACAGCGACCCCATGGGCGCATGGATATGCAAGGTGGAAGTGGAGAACGTTCCCGGCGACCTTATGGATGAGGCTGCTTACGAGAAATTCATCAAATAATTTCCTTTCGGGAGATATCTATGTCAAATTATTTATCAGTTACCGAGCGGGAATGTAAGGAAATGCTCGAAGCGATCGGGATCAATAAATGCTCCGACCTTTATGCAGACGTTCCTTCCTCGCTCAAAAACAAGACTTTTAACCTCGAAAGCGGTAAATCTCAACAGGAGGTCTATGACCTTATAAGCGGCTATGCAAGCGAGAACAAAGTTTTCGACTCCATTATGCGAGGCGCAGGCGCTTACGATCACTACATTCCTTCCATCGTGAAGTATTTGTCGCAAAGAAGCGAATTCTTGACCGCTTACACTCCTTATCAGGCGGAAATGAGTCAGGGCATTTTGCAGAGCATATTCGAATTTCAGACCATGATCTGCTCGCTCACGGGCATGGAAGTCGCAAACGCTTCCGTGTATGACGGATCGTCGGCTGCCGCCGAAGCCGCCTTCATGTGCGTCGAAAAGGATAAAAGAGTTATTTTGGTGCCCGAAAACGTTAAGCCGCAGGTTATAGAAACCATGCGCACTTATCTTCGTCGTAGGAACATCACCGTAAAGGTGCTCACCGAAGCGGACGGCTTTATCAAGGACGGCAAGGTCGAGCATGAAAAGCTCGCTTCCGTTATAGACGA
>CANQUR010000121.1 GCA_947627075.1 uncultured Clostridia bacterium | reverse complement strand
TTTGTTGTTTGTGTTTTTTGTTTCGCTTCGCTATTACTTTTTCAATGTACTTCCTGCCCCCTCGCGAGGACAGCTTACATAATATACTACAACCTTATAGGGCTTGTCAACTGTTTTGAGTACACTTTTTACAAAAAATTAAAAATTTTTTATCCTTTTTGTACGAGAAAAAAGATATCAACGTCTTTTTCTCGTTTGACGGACAAGGCGCTTTATAGTATAATAGATATATGAGAATAGATAAATTTTTGAAGGTTTCGAGAATACTCAAACGTCGCTCGCTCGCAAATTCCGCTTGCGACTCGGGCAAGGTCTTTGTGGGCGACAAGGCGGTCAAACCGTCGTACAAACTCAAAGTCGGAGATGTTGTGACGATAGAATTTTTGAGCGGCAAGCTTACTTTTAAGGTATTATCGCTCAACGAAAAGGCGTCAAAGGAGGAATCAAGTTCGCTTTATGAGATCATCGGTTGACGCTGTTTTGCTTTGCGGAGGCAAAGGACTGCGCACAGGCAGTAAAAAAAATAAGGTTTTGAGCTATTTCGGCGTTAAGACCGCGCTCGAATATTGCCTCGACGTTTTTTCGCCTCTATGCGACAATATAATTGTCGTTGCGGCAAAGGATGACGAAAAAGAAATACTTGGCATTTCGTCAAAATACGGCGCAAAGGTAGTTATCGGCGGAGAAACACGATTTTTAAGCGTGAAAAACGGGCTTAAAGAAGTGGAAAGCGACATTGTGCTCATCCATGACGCGGCTCGCCCGTTTGTAGACAGCAAGACCATTATCGAATGTATAAATTCCACCCAAAAATTCGGCAGTGGGATCGCCGCCGCAAAGGTCACCGACACCGTAAAACGAGTAAAAGACTGCTTTATAACCGAGGAAATAGATCGCGATGAGCTCTATTGTGTGCAAACTCCGCAGGCGTTCTATTCGGATAAGATAAAAAAAGCCTACGACAATGTCGACGGCAATTTCAACGACGACAGTGCAGTATATAACGCATTAGGAGAAAAAGCGCGTATTGTTCTCGCGCCCGTTTCGAACAAAAAAATCACCATGCCCGAGGACCTCATTTCCGTTCCGCCGTGCAACAGGATCGGCTCGGGAATAGATTTTCACAGGTTTGCGCCCGAGCGAAAACTTATTCTCGGCGGCGTGAATATTCCATGCGATATGGGGCTTATAGGCAACAGCGACGCGGACGTACTCACCCATGCCGTCATGGACGCGCTACTTTCCGCTATCGGAGAACCGGACATAGGCGTGCTGTTTCCTTGCACCGAAGAATTTCATGACGCGGACAGTATCGAGCTGCTGAAAATCGTAATGAAAAAAGTACAAACAAAAAAATGCAAGGTGATAAGCGTTTCGGGAGTTATCATGGCGGAAAAGCCGAAAATGAAAGACTTTATCCCACTTATGCGAGCCAAGCTGGCGGAAGTAATGAGAATGGATATGCGCTACGTCAATATTTCGGCTACGACTACCGAAGGGCTGGGTATAATAGGCGAAGAAAAAGGCATAGCCGCCTCGGCGGTATGCCTGTTACAAGAATAGCCTCGAATATTTTTTATAAGCTTCTCTTGCCCTTCAAAAAGGGCATTTTTAGTTGTCGACTTTTATGCCGTTAAGCCTTTACAAGCGAGCTTACGAAATATTCCGTGTTTACGTCCACCACATTGAACGAATATATGACGATGGGCACCATCAACAGCACGCAAAGCAACGGATCTATAAAGTATAATATCAAAGCGATAACAATGTTTATCAACAAGATCATGCCTTGGACAGCAAGATGAGATATTATGTTTTTTGCCGTGAGCACATCTTTAAGTTTCAACTTGCCGTCCTTGTGTATCATCCAGGAGGAAAACAAAGTAAGCCCGCTGAAAAGCAATAACAAAACTATTACCACAAGCAAAGTGAAATATTCGATCTTGACCATGAGTACGAGCGATACGACTATTATCAACGCTTGTGCCACCGGCAAAAGCACGTTGGAAATTATGAATTTTTTTGCGCCCGCTTTGATAGTGCGTTGTCTTATTGCGATACGCGTCGCAAAGCTCGCGAGGATAAGTCCCAAAGAACAAGCAGTTGCCGCGACAGCAATAATGGATTTCAAATCGTTCGAAAATTCATTGACGATAACCGCAAATTGTTCTTCGAAGCCCTCGGTCGAGGCGTTGATAGTTGCAAAAAAGCCCTTGATCGTTTCGCTTATCCAATTTGTATTTATGATCTGGCGAATAAAATAGAGTATGCTTCCGTTTTGATCGAGTTTGCCGAACGAATAAGCAAGGAAATCGTTTACCGACGCGGACGATTGCTCGGTGGAAATGTGTATGAGCTCGGTCAAACTGTCCATAGTCTGCCCGAGGCTTTGAAGGATGGCATTTACCGCTCCGAAAGCGGCAATGAGCAAAAACAAATACACTATTCCCATCGAAATGAATAGATAGACGAAATTATACGCGAAATTTTTCAAAGACGACTTTATCATAGCGTTCCTTTGCGTCCACCTTTACACTTCGTTTTCTCTTTCTATGTATTCGAACAGCTCGCCGAATCCGCCATGCGGATAGACGCTTATATCCTCGTCGTTTTTATTTATAAGATAATCCGTAAGCAAAAACACTTTGATTCCGAGGTCTCGCGCCACCATGTCCTCCGAAACATCGTTGCCTACCATAAGCGTTTGATTTGGCTCGAAACCTTGCCGAGCAAGTATTTCTCTGTAATAGTCGAGATTAGGTTTACAATAGCCTATATTTTCGTAAGTAGTGTACAGTTCGAAGTCGCTCGGCTCAAGCCCTGCCCAGCGAATGCGCTTTTCGGTGGCGATAGCCGGGAATATGGGATTTGTGGCAAGCACGACTTTTATCCCTTGCTCCTTCAATCTGTAAACAAGCGCCTTTGCATGTGGCGTATATCCACATACTGCATTTGTAAAATCGAACCCATTACGATAATAATGTTCGAATTTGTCCTTATCGTTATATACTCTGTCTCCGAAAAATTCGGCGAATTTCTTCCAAAACGCTTCTTCGTTGGTGCATTTACCGTCGTTAGTCACCATTGCCGCAGTGCCTGCCCATATTCCGTCTATGAGCTTTTTCGGTTCGTAGCCGTAAGGCGCAAGCGTCATCGAAAGGCTTTTGAAATATGCCTTGACAAACATGTCTTGATCCATGGGAAGCAACGTTCCGTCAAGATCGAACATTACATTTTTTATCATTGTTCCTCCTTGCTGCGATAGTCAACTTTTTTGCCTCGAAGCTCTATTCTTTCCTTTATTATCTCCTCGCTCACGTTTATATCCTGTTTGCGATTGACCGCGCTTCCGTTGATTATAAGCTCGAACGAACAGCCGAGCGCTTTTGCCGCCTTTTCGCACAGCACAAGTCTGGACATGTATATTTGCATATATTCCATGGGCGAGCTTATTTCGTCCATATAAATAAACAGCCTTATGAGTTTTTTGTCCTTTTCCACTGTAATAAAGTTCTTTTTTATGGACAAATTCACTCTGTCGTGAATGTCGTTGAGATCGTATTTATCCCTACGAACCCGACTGCGATGAGCGTCGCTTTTGTCGGCTATAATGAGCGCCGCGCAAATGGGATTTACCGGTACTCCTATATCCTCCTCGTGATTGCCTATGGCACCCACAAGCAAAGCGACTTCCTCGGGCGACATTCCCATTACCGACAATATCCTCGACGTCATGACCGCGCCGGTGATACCGTGGCGGCGTCTGTTGACGGCATTGCCTATATCGTGCACCCATCCCGCGATCGCGCCGAGCTCCGCCGTGCGTTCGTCATAGCCAAGTTCAGTTAAAATTTCCTTTGTAGCATGACTGACAAAGGAAACATGCCTTATACCGTGCTCGGTATAGCCCATGACTTCGAGATTGTGATTTGCCATATCTATGAGTGCGCGAATTTCTTCATTTGCCTTGACGTCGGATAATGTGACGTTACTTCCTGCCATTGCGGTTCTCCTTTATCTTTATATAGTCGGGATCCTCGGAAAAATCTCTGTATTCATCGTCCACCACTCCTCCGAGAGCTTCGATAGCATTGCGTATCTCGATATAATCGCCGTATCTTGCATTGTCGAGCGCTCTGTAAAGCATTGCCGCCGCACGTTCGTCGCCGTATCTCGCCAAATAGGTCGCATAGAGCGGAATATTATCACCGGAAGCGAATAGCTCGCTCAATAGTTTGAAAACTCTTTCGTCGCGTCCGCCCTCACAAAGTATCTCGGCTATGACGGTTTTTATACGCATATCAGCGCCATAAGATATTTTGAGCAACTTTTCGCGAACTTTG
>CANQUR010000120.1 GCA_947627075.1 uncultured Clostridia bacterium | reverse complement strand
AGGAAATTAGTTTTACCAAAGAAAAAGAAAAGACAAAGAGGTAAAACTATAAGCTGTAGAACTAAATTAGCTGGTAAAATTGAAGTTGATAACTCAACGTTACCTTCAGTCATATCTGTAAAAATTAAATACCAATCAGTACAAGGTAAAACTAAAAGTAATACTAAAGCAATTCTTAAATAAATATTTTGAGGGAAAAGTATAATTCCTGCGATGTGTTGATGGTGGATGATATCCAATCCCTCATCAACAAAGAGGCGACGCAGGAGTTGTTTTTCAACGTTTTTAACGACCTGTATCACAGAAACAAGCAGATCATCCTCACTTCCGACCGCTCGCCGAAAGATCTCACCACGCTTGAAGAGCGCCTTCGCACGCGTTTCAGCTGGGGGTTGACGGTGGACATCCAGATCCCCGATATGGAGACTCGCGTCGCCATTTTGAAAAACAAAGCGGCGCAGGCAAAGTTCGCTTTGAGCGACGACGTCGCGGAGTTCATCGCCGAAAGTTCGACCACAAATATCCGCGAGATGGAGGGATTGCTCAACAAGATCGTGTTTTTTAGCTCTCTTGCAAACAAGATCATCGACACGCGCGAGCTTGCGTACGAGGCCCTTTCCGACTTCATTGAAGAGAAGAAAGACGCCATCGACGCGAGCGATATTGTGAACATGGTTTGCAAATACTTCAATATTACGACCGCCGACATCTTCTCAAAAAAGAAAACGAAAAACATTGTGGAGCCGAGAATGATCGCGATATATCTCATCACCGAACTCCTGCCGATGCCCCTCTCTCAAATAGGAGATATGTTTGGTGGTAGGGACCACACAACGATCATCCACGCGCGCGACAAGATAAGCGAGGAGATAGTTTCAAACCCGCGGATAAAAATAATCGTTGCGGATCTCAAAAATATGCTGCTCAACAGATAAACGGCCGAATCGGTCGTTTTTTTATTGTTTTTGATATATGGTTTGCAAATTGCAAAAATCTTTCGGTTTTTTAATGGGATTTTATGCCTGTATATTTATATTTGTATTATAAGGCGAATTGTGTTATTATATTTGAGAGGTGTGTTATGACAAAAAGAAACCGCTTTATTTTTATATCATCTCTTTTGATTGTTGCCGCCATGCTTGTTTGTTTGATGTTTGGGAACGGCGGCGATTTCGCTTTTGCTTTTGAAACGCAGCCGAATGAGGATATAAAACCTTTGTATGATCTGATCGGCGATAGGGCGGAAAACTTTTTGTTGAAAGACAAAACCAACAACGCTTTCGGCACTGTTTATGACTACGACCAATATTACAACGGAATGAAGGTTGTCGGGGGAGAATTTATCGTCGCGATGAAAGACGGCGAGATAATTTATTTTGACGATAACTCTTTTGATATAAAATCAGTCATACCCTCAAAAATCAGCGAATATTCCGCTTTGTCAACAGTGAGAGAATTTGTCGGCGACGCAAAAATTTTGTCTGTTGAAAAAGTTGTTTGCAAGCAAGATAATGATTTTGTTGAATCATTCATGATAGACGTTTTGGCAGACGAGGGAAAAACTTTTATTGTGTCAGGTTTATCGGGTGAAATTTTGAAAGAGACGGCGCTCGATATAAAAGGCGTTTTGAAAACAAACGAAGATTCTTTTGGAAATTCCGTCCATATAGATGTCGATTTTTTGAATAATACATATTATCTTCACGACGCCGTTAGAAACATCTATGTCGTTGATTATCGCAATAAAAATACTATTAACTCAAATTTGAAATTTGATGTGGAAGATTGTTTTTCTTCCGAATCGGGAGAGGATTTTTATTCAAAGGCGGTGACTGTTTATAACAACATCCAAAAAGCGTACGATTTTTACACCGATGAAGATTTTGTCGGCGACGGCGCGGCCATTTTTGGAATAAACAACAAAAACGACAAAACTTCCGCTGTCGGCGCTGATGAATACAAAATTTACGTGTTGATGGATTACGGAGTCAAAACAGAAGAAAAATCAAATGCAACTTTTAGTTATTCTAAACAATTGAATCACGGTTATATGTCTATCGGAGCAGGTGTTGCGGCGCATGATTCGCTTTATAATGTTGACAAAGGGTTTGATATCATCGCGCATGAATATCAGCATGGTGTGACAGGCTTCACAGTAAGTCTTGATTATGTTGGGGAGTCCGGCGCGCTTGACGAGGCGTTTTCTGATATATTCGGATCTCTCATTGAGGGGAATGATCCGAGCGATTTGAATTCGGGTTTTTGGACTATTGGTGAAGATTGTATGTATGATACTGATTATTTGAGGAGTTTGTATGATGATAATCGCTTGAATCCTCAATATGTCTACAATATTTGGGATCAACAGATATGCAAAGAGCCCGGCGATCATGAAAATCACAGCAATTGTGATAAAAATTATGTGCATGCAAACAGCACGATTATATCAAATGTGCAATATCAATTATGCCGCTTGCAGCCCGATTTTTTCACGCGAGAAAACATAAGCAAACTTTGGTATGCGACGCTCACTATGTTGCCCGACAACGCAAATTTCAATGATTTCACAACTTGCTTTATCGAATGCGCAAAGGCTCTTGATTTTGAAAAAGATATCATGGACAGCGTTTATTTGAGTTTGCAAACGGTCGGATTGCTCCATAGGATAGTTTATCTGAATGAGGATAATTCGCCTATAAAAGATATATATGTATTGCATAATAGCGCTGTTGAGAAACCCGAAGACCCGACTTTTGAAGATGGAATTTATGATTATACTTTTGAAGGATGGGATGAAGTCGACAGTGACGGACGTTTTATCGCGACAAGCGACGGAAGTATAAAAAAGACCGTTTTCGACGCAATCTTCAAAGCAAGATATTCAAAGGGACCTATCAAATATACGGCGACTTTCCTGGATGGATCGGGAAATAAAATAGTTGATGTGGAGTTTGGTTTTGGTGAAAAAATAACTCCGCCGAATGTGAGTTTGCCAACCGACGGCGATTTTGAATATGAGGTTGCTTGGAGTTTGGAAAACGGCGATATTGTTGATCTTGAAAACAGCAGATTTAACAAGGATGTGACCTTACGCCTTGTGTTTTTGCGATATGTTGACATAAAGTTTTTCAACGAAGGCGTATTATATTTTGAATATCACGGCCTTTATGATGATCTGCAAGAGGTTTTGAATGAGCTTGCGCCGCCGATAAAAACTCAAAGCGTAGAATATGTTTACAGTTTTTCGGGCTGGGATAAGAGTATTGAAAATATAAAAACGGGAATGGATATCAACGCATTGTATGAGCGATCGAAGCGAATTTACAACGTCACTTTTGTCGTCAATGGAGAGGTAAAAGATGTAGTTGGTTTTTATTATGGCGATAAGATCGAGCGAGATATCCCTGTGAAAGGCAAAAAATTCGAGGGGTGGTATTTTGATAAAAACTTCACTTTGAGCGCCGATAACGCGACTGTGACGGAAGATGTTGTTGTGTATGCAAAACTCTCAAAATCAACAAATTTGTATTTGTATATCGGAATAGGCGCAGGCGCGTTTGTCATTCTATCCGCCGCGATCATCACGATTATCGTTGTCGTTCAAAAGAGGAAAAACAGATGATCTTCCGATTTGATCTTATATGATTTTTATGTATAAAAAAAAACGACGGGATACGTCGTTTTTTTTTTTTTATCAAATCAAACATCTGGTTTGCGTTATCCTATAACACGAAGGGGAAGGATAAGGTAGAGCCACCTATCCGTCTCGCCCTTGATGATGCCGGGCGCGGTGGACGACGTGAAGTTGAGCGTGATGAACGGCTCATCGATGACGCGCATGCACTCGATGAGATATTTCACATTGAAGCCTATCGTCAGATCCTTACCTTTTAGTCCGATGGAAAGTTTCTCATTGATGTCGCCCTCTTCGCTGTGCGCGGAAAGTTGCAAAACATCCTCTTTCATCTCCATCTTGACATAAGATCTCTTATCGAGCCTGTTGATGAGCGACACGCGGTCTATTGAGTTTTCAAAAACTTTTTTGTCGACTGTGACTTCGGATGTGAAGGCGACGGGAATTATCTTTTCATAATTGATATATTCCTCGCTGATGAGCCTTGTTACTATCTTTGTGTGGAAAAGATCGACCATGATATAACTGCTGTCGATATAGATCGTAATCGCGTCCTCGCCGTCATCCACAAGACGAGCGAGCTCATTCATACTCTTTGACGGAACGACGATCTTGTCGATGATGCCGTTGTTTTTGATGACCGCGCGGGTTAGGGCAAGCCTATATCCGTCGGACGCAACGGCCTCGACTTCATCCTCTTTGATGTTCAAGCAAACGCCACGCAACGT
>CANQUR010000119.1 GCA_947627075.1 uncultured Clostridia bacterium | reverse complement strand
ATTATAAAACGCGCTATCCCCTATGCTCGTTACTTCGCTCGGAATTTTTATGCTCGATAAGCTTCCACATTCATAGAATGCTCTTTCGCCTATGTTTGTCAGCTTACTGTCGTCCGCTATTGTCACGGTCTGCAATTTCCCGCAACCGCTGAATGCTCTTACTCCTATGCTCGACACGCTACTCGAAATATCTATGCTTGTTAAGTTACGGCAAGCCTCAAATGCGTGATCTCCTATGCTGTCACCGCTTGTTATTATCACTGTTTTTAAGTCACTTTTGGGTATAGAACCTATTGCAAGCGTCGGTATTTTCGCTTCTTCTATCGGACAACCGCCGAAAGCTCTATCCTCTATGCTCGTTACGCTAATCGGGATCTCTATGCTCGTTAAGCTTCCGCAACCGCCGAAAGCGCTATCCCCTATACTCGTTACGCTAATCGGAATCTCTATATCCAATAAGCTGTCGCAACCGTAGAACGCAAAAGCTCCTATGCTTTTTACGCTGCTCGGGATCCTACTGTTCCTGCAACCCAATATCAAGGTTTGAGTAGCTTTCTCTATCAAACAGTTATTTTCGCCGAAATAATTCTCATTCTCCGCGTCTACTTCTATGGTCAATAAACCATTGCAACCACTGAACGCGTTGTTTCCTATACTCGTTACGCTGCTCGGGATCTCTATGCCCATTAAGCTTCCGCAACCGCTGAACGCGTCAACTCCTATGCTTGTTATATTGTTTGAGATCTCTACGCTTGTTATATTGCCATGATTTTTGAACGCGTTATTTCCTATGCCCGTCACAAGCTTACTCTTATAAGTGTCGGGTATTACGATTTCTGCATCGTTGCAAGTTCCCATACCTGTGATCGTATAAGAATCGTTATTTGTATTGAATGTAAATGCCAAACCTTTTGACACTCTTTTGCAACCGCATTCGTTGCAAAGACCGTCTTCCCCGTAGTTATGCAATGTTACGCTTTTGTTTATGATCGTACCGCATATTTCGCAATTATGCCAGTGATATGTGTCATCGTGCTCCCAAATTTCCGACTCCGTATGCCCCGTAGAAGGTTTTGTCACCGACTCTTTGTCCGTTGCTTCGTTGCCTTCCTCGTCAAGATACAAGTTTTTGCATTTCGTGCATTCATAATACTCTATATTGCCGTCTTTGGTACATGTCGCATCCTTTGCTTCATGCTTTTGCATTGTGTGCTCATGCTCTTTTTTCGGTATTATTACGCTTTCCTTATCCTCTATCTCGTTTTTTCCCTCGCGATCGGAAAAATACTTCCCGCATCCCTTACATTCATAATAAAGGCTATTACCGGCTTGTTCTTCGGTCGCCTCTTTCGCTTCATGCTTGATCATGCTATGTTCATGGTCGTCGGGAGTGACGCTACTGCCTTTCTTATATTTGCAGTCAACGCAAATGTCGTCGTCGCCGTAGTTATGCGCCGTCTTACCCGTTATCTCCTCGCAACCTTCGCATTTGTGCCAATGATACGTTTCGTCGTTTGTCCACTTATCCGAATACTTATGCGTATGCACGTCATTGCACGCCGTCATGACCGTAAGTGCGCATATCAGCATTATTGCAATCAAAAAAAACCTCTTCATGTCTCCTCCTTACAAAATTCAATCCTCGGGGCGAAGCATTTTCACAAGAGCTTCGGAAACCGATTTTATGGAGGCATTTGTCGTATTTATGCAAATATCATAGTTGCTTTTTTCGCCCCACTTGCGTCCCGTGTAAAACATATAATATCTCGCGCGGTGTCTGTCCACCTTGCGAATATTCTTCCAAATTTGTTTATCGGTAAGATTTTCGTTTTCCTTGACCTTTTGCCTGCAACGCTCTATACGATATTCGGGCGAAGCAAAAACAAAAATTCTAAACGGTTTGCGATCGCGTAAAATGTAGTCGGCGCACCTACCCACTATCACGCAATCCGATTTGTCCGCCATTTCGGTGATGATATTGCTTTGCTCAACATAGATATTTGTAGCTTGATCGACATTTGAGCTCATGTGCGGATAAAACGAATGCCCTATGGTTATGGGAAAGCTTGCCACCGGGCTACGCTCGACGATCTGCTTTACATACGACTCGGCAAGCTCGGTCTTTTGAGCGATGCCCGTTATTATCTCATTGTCATAGTAAGCAAAGCCCAATTGTTGTGCAAGACGTTTGCCAAGTTCTCTTCCGAGTTCGCGACCTATTGTGATTATTTTATTCATAAGCGCCTCCTATTTTTTATCGTAAATACAATTTCCTTTGCAGTCGATAGCTACGATGACGGGAAAATCCTCCACATAGAGCCGACGAACCGCTTCGGTCCCAAGGTCGTCGTAAGCAATGACCTTTGCTTCCTTTACGCGCTCGCTGTACACTGCGCCCGCTCCGCCTATTGCCGCAAAATATACACACCCATTACGAATTATGGCGTCCGTCACTTCCTTGCTCCTGCCGCCCTTGCCTATCATGGCTTTGAGTCCGTTATCAAGGAGCTTTGGCGCATAAGGATCCATTCTGTATGAGGTCGTCGGTCCGCAACTGCCTATCACCGCGCCCTCCTTTGCCGGGCAAGGTCCCACATAATATATGGTCTGACCCTTTATCTCGAACGGCAGTTCGCCTTTGTCTATTGCCTCGACAATGCGCTTGTGAGCGGCGTCTCTGCCCGTAAGCAGTTCGCCCGTAAGCAGCACCGAATCGCCCGCTTTTAATTGTTTGATATCGTCGTCGCCTATGGGAAGGCTTATTTTCTTTATCATAGAACCTCCGTTTTCGCAAGCCTATGCGCATTGCATTGTATGGATATTCCCACAGGCAAAGCCGCTATATGCGTGGGATATTTTTCTATTCTCACTTCGAGCGCCGTCGTTTTGCCGCCGAAGCCTTGTGCGCCTATGCCCAGATCATTTATACGTTTCAGTAGCTCGCCTTCCATTTCACGCAACTGCGGATCTGCGGAATGTTCGCCCACCTCGCGAAGAAGCGCTTTTTTGGCAAGAAGCATGGCATGATCCGCCGTTCCGCCTATCCCCACGCCTACTATTATGGGCGGACAAGGATTAGAACCCGCAAGCGAAACCGCCTCGACCACCTTATCCATGACGCCGCTCATTCCCGCGGCGGGCGTGAGCATATACAATTTACTCATATTCTCGCTTCCGAATCCCTTTGGAAGCAACGTAAGCCTTACCTTGTCGCCCTCGATAAGCGAAGTATGTATAATGGCAGGCGTATTGTCGCCGGTGTTTTTTCGCGATATGGGATCGAGCACGCTGTTGCGTAAATGATATTCCTTGTAGCCCTGCCTTATGCCCTCGTTGATCGCGTCGACAAAACTGCCGCCCGTAAAATGCACCTCTTGCCCTATCTCGGCAAAAATCACCGCCATTCCCGTATCCTGACACACAGGTATATCGCGTTTGGATGCGAGTTCGGCGTTTGTGCACAAGGTTTCGAGCGCAAATTTTGCCGTTTCGTTATTTTCGTTTTTTCGAGCGCATTCGAGTAATTCGACCACTCCCGGCGCAAGGCTCATGCAAGCCGAATGCACCATTTCTTTTACCGCCATTGTCACCTTTTGTATCGATATCTCTTTCATAATATAAATTATACACCTGTTTTAGCAAAAAATCAAGTGTTGTACAAATTTTTTTATTTCATTTCGCTTGCCAATCGTAAATAAAGGTGTTATAATACAATGCCTTAAAAGTCCTTGATTTTTAATCGATTTAATGATATAATAAAAAAGTATGCAAACAAAGAAGCGAATACATCTGACATCTTGGCAATTTATTGCTCTCGGATACCTTACGGTCATATTGATCGGAAGCTTTTTGTTGTCTCTGCCCATATCCGCAAGGGATACTGATTGGACTCCCTTTATCGATTCGCTCTTTACCGCCGTTTCGGCAACGTGCGTTACCGGTCTTTCGATTTACGACACCTATCTTCACTGGTCGATCTTCGGTCAAGTGGTCATTTTGATAATGATACAAATAGGCGGCATAGGTTTTATGACCATAATCACCTTGTTCTCGTTGCTCATTCGCAAACAAATAGGCATATATGAGCGTCGAATCTTGATGCAGTCCTCGGGCAGTATGCGCGCTACGGGCGTCATTAAGCTCATTAGACGCATTTTGCTTTGGACGGCTGTATTCGAAGGTGTGGGACTTATTTTGCTTTCATTCCGCTTTTGCAAAGACTTCGGTTTTTGGAAGGGGCTGTATTTCGCGCTGTTCCACTCCGTGTCGGCATTTTGCAATGCGGGCTTCGACCTTATGGGCGTACTCGGCGAAAACTGCTCGCTCATCCCGTATGCGGGCGACGCGCTCGTCAATCTCACCATAATGGC
>CANQUR010000118.1 GCA_947627075.1 uncultured Clostridia bacterium | reverse complement strand
CGGCGCCATGCCTTTTTTAATATAGTTTCCTTTCTCATCTTTTTTCCAAGTATCATCTTTCCATGCGTGATTTGTAGCGTTGGACGCGTCTATTACTTGCTGTACCGCGGCTATTACTTTTGTAAGACCTTCTTGCTTTTTCTCTTGAAGTTTCGCTTTTAATCCGATTTCATTGGCATTTAACGTTTGAAGATAATAAATAATTTTCCCGGGAAGACCCGCGTCGGGGCCTCCTACTATACTATCACGTAAATAATAGAAAAGTTGGCGTCCGGGCTGAACATCTTTTCCTTTTTCAATATAATTCTCAAAATAATCTTTTGAATAGTTCATAACCTTATACAATAAAGATAAACAATATTTATAAAGATAGCCCTCTGTATATTTATCATTATTGCCGACTATACGATCCACTATTGCTTTGTTTGAAGTCGCATCACCGGTTCCATCGATCAAATTTTTATATGCATCTTTTAATATGTTATAATAGTATATAAAGGTATTATTTGTACCCGCCTCATCACTATGATCCTTTTCACGAATATATGTATTACCATTCTTATAACTACCATCGTAAAGAACTTTTGCAGCTTCATAAGCCGTTACCTGTATACCGCGCGGTGTATGAGTAGTGTCACCTTCAACCTCTTCTGAGATTTTAGAATCTCCACTTCTTAATAGCGTAGCTCGCTCCCTATCTATATAGAAATAATAATCAGTTTTGCCTTCTCCATAATATCTTCCGCCATCTCTATAAGCATAAGATACCCCATTATACGTATAAGTTCCGGTCTCTTGCTCGAGCTTTTCGAGAAGCTCATCATACGCAAGCTTCATCGATTCAAGCGCTTCAAGTTGCTTTGCATAACGGACTGTGGTACGAAATGACTCTATACTGGATAAAACTTTATTTTTGATATCCGAGTCATCCTTGTCATTTTCGAGCGCCGCTCGAAAATCATCCGTTGCCTTTTTTATATGCTCATAATACGTACTATCTTTATAATACGTATTATCTATAGAACCGTCGCTATATGTTTCCAAGCCTTTTTGGGGAATGAAATAATTTTTATTATCGTAGTCGAATTGAGCGCCAAGGAACATTTCAGCCCCATTATAGCTTCCGGTATAATATCCAGCTTCGGAAGCATTAAGCCACATAAAGCCGTCGCCCTCGAATGTTCCGTATATGGGCGTAATCGTTCCCGTTTCGGTAGAAATTAATTCAACGGATGTCAGAACTCCGCTTTCATCATATTTATATTCGTACTTAAAATCTTTTACGGTAGATTTCCACTCATACTCTTTGCTATTACTATCGAATTCACCGTAAATAACTACGCAATAGTTATCGTGGGCACTGAGCGCCGATTTATTGTAGCCGCCTTGCTCATCGATACGACCGATAAGTCCCGACGCGCTGACCGAAGCGCCTTCGATATGACCGGCGGTATAGCAACCTTCGATATAAAAGTTGTCACCCGCACTATTGGAGTCTTCCATAACTACGCCGATAAGCCCGCCGACATACTGCCCTTTAAGATTGCCCGCTCCGTAACTGCGTTTTACATTGCCGTCGCCGGTTATACAACCTATAAGTCCGCCGACATAGAGTGATGTGCAATTCTCATTGCCAACATACACAGAAGCCGAATTTTCCCTTATGCTTTCATCCTCGCAAAAGCCGATAAGTCCGCCGACATAACCTTCGCCCTCGATACGATAATTTTTGTTATATTCGTCATTTCCATCTTTGTTTTTTTCGGGCATCATATATGCTTGGCAGTTGCTTATTTCGTAGGAATCTTTACTGGTGCCTATAAGTGCGCCCACGCCAATTTCGTAAATATCGGCAATAAATGCGGGCACATACGACTTGACTCTGGGATTTACGAGAAGTATATCATATAACGACTCACTATACGCATATCCAAACAAGCCGGCATATAAGGTCGTGTCCACATATAGGTGTTTTATAGGCAAATAATTGCCTTTATAGGTAAAACCTTTTGGCAAATTTATAGGCTCAAACGGAATAAGCCCCTTTACATTGTCGCTTGTTGGATCCGGTTCAATATTGGGATCCTGCCACTCGGAGCTGTCAAAATCTATCGCTTTGACTTGCTTTGCATTTTTTATTTTTTTGACAACCGATCGGTATTGATATTTTTCTTCAATATCCTTACCTTTATATGTATAATAATACGCCAAACCTCTTCCATAATTAGAATACGAATATCCACCTTCTTCGTTTTTTTCAACTACAGGCAAGAATTTTTTGAGCGAACTGTTTATCTCGGTAAGTTTGCCGAGATTTTGCAAATGCCTTCCGCAAGCAATTGTGACCGTATCGCCGCTTATAGTATCAAACCAACTATTAAAAACCACCGTACCCGAACGAGACATATATGTAGGGTCGATGGGATCACCACCGATCGCTACGTCCGATAAACAAAATACGGTAACGGTTATCATTACATCGTCGCCAAGCTTGAATTGAGCATCGGAGTTCGGTTTCTCTTGTTCCGGTGCAAAATCATATCCTATATATGCGGGGGTCATTTTCGCCCAAGTTTCGAATTTAGCCGTCGGCGGCGGAGTATTGTTATTCAGCCCATAATCCAATAAGTATTCATCGGTATATACTAATTTACCTTCTTTTACCATAGGGGTATCGAGTATAAGCCTATATGTAACGCCCATTTGAACTTCGTCAGTCGTTTTGGCATCAACACCGTTGTAATTATAAGTTCTGTAAATAGCCGTGTCGTCATAGGTAAATCCGTTTTTATATATTTTGCCGTCTTCGTCGGAAAGCGAAATACGTAAACCGAATTTCTTTCCAAGCGCGTCAAACTCCTTCACTATGGGAAGATAGATCGAGAGTTCAAGATTTTCGTAGTTGGTTATATTGAGCTGTGGAGTGGGAAGCTGTGCAAACGCTATTTCGTCATCGTCGACATCGCCGTGATAATATCCTATGTCCATTTCCTTAAGCATATTGGTCAAATTATTATCTTGTTTGCCCTTGTCAAGCTTTTGGATAAATTCACTCGGATCACCGAAAGATTTATCGCTCCAAAATGCTTCACCCACCATTCCGGTGTCGGACTGAATACCCAAAACGTAATAACCTTTCGTCAGTTCCGTATCGATCGAACCGAATGGCAAAATAAAACTCATTTCGGAATTCTTTTCGTTGTCTTTGTGGCTGAAAATATATCGGTAGCCGCCTTTCTTTGCATTTGTATCGCCGCTTGCCACGGTTGCAACGGCATTGCCCATTTTCTGCAATAAGTCAATCTCGCCGGCGTTTCTCAAAGCCGTCAGCCTGTTCTGCGCCGCTGTCGCTATTGATTCGGCATTTCTGGTTGCTTCCACATATGAAATTTCATTAGGATCGACAAATGTAAAAGCGATACCGGCAAGTACGGCAATAATGGCGACAACTATCACGAGTTCCGCCAAGGTAAAACCGCGTTTGCTCTTTAATTTTTTCATTGCGTCCATTTCAAGCCTCCGCCGTAGAATAAATAATTCTATGGACTTTTACGAGATATTCCAAACCATAGAATAAGTTATTCTATGGACTTAAAAAAATCTTTTTGGTATTCAAAACGACTTTTTTGGCGAGTCTTGAAATAAATTTTGCTCAAATTTTACTAAAATAGTGTAAAACTCTTGACTTTCAGTATAATATGAGGTAAAATGACACATGTATAAGTACATAGAATAACTTATTCTGTGTACATTTCGGCGGCTTGATACAGCTGCTTTTTTTATATGAGTAGCCGCCCGACCTTATTCATCATCTCGGTCTTGTGCTCGATGAGCGAGTGCGTGTAACGTTGCAACGTCACCATGGGATTCTTGTGACCGAGGATCTCCGACAGCGTCTTTACGTCCATACCCACCTCAAGTGCCCGCGTGGCAAAGGTGTGACGAAGCGCATGAAAGCCCTTGTGCTCTATACCGAGCTTTTTAAGCAGGTTCTCGAACGTCCTTTGATACGAACGTACTTGCGCGCCGTATTCAGTCTTGCCCATTATGACATAAGCGCATTTACACGTCCTCTTTATCTCTCGTAAATACGCGACCAGCTGCCTCGGAAGCGGGATAATGCGCTCGGAACTTTGCGTTTTCGTCGATTCGATGACCTTTACGTACCTTCCGTCCTTCCAGCTGTCATGGCATGACTTCGTTACCGTTACCGTGCATTTTCGTAAGTCTATGTCGTCCCAGGTGAGAGCAAGCAACTCGCCTATTCTCAAGCCCGTATACATGCTGAGCAAAATGCCGAACAAATACGGCGTGTTGTGCTCAAAAACATATTTTTCGATCTTTTTTTGCTCAGGCTTGGAAAAGCAAGTCACTTTGCTTTTTCGTAATTTCGGACGCACGATCGCCTCGGTGTAC
>CANQUR010000117.1 GCA_947627075.1 uncultured Clostridia bacterium | reverse complement strand
ATTATTGGCATTACGGAGACAATGGCGAAATAGTCGTCTGGAATAAGTAAAATATTCGAGTCGATAAACTTTAATAGACGGATCAAAATAAAGGAGGAATTAATGAAAAAAGTATTATGTGTGTTTAGCGTGTTGTGCGCGATAGTGATGTCATTCGGATTGGTAGGTTGCAAACTTAATCCGAGCAAGATGACCGATCAGGAATTGGCAGACATCTTGTATGAACGGGTGATGCAACGCTATATGTCGGAAGACAGCGAATACGAGTTTTCGAATGTCGAAATATATCCTTTGTACGATCAAAACGATAAATTGACGCATTTCGTCATAGAATTTGAACCGCGTGGCTTTATTTATGTGGAAATAAATTATAACGCCGAAAAAGAAGAAAACTTGTTTATACGTGATTACTATGCGACTAAAAATTGTCCTTGGTGTCGTTATACAATAGGCGATAGCTCCAAGGAACGCCCGCAAGTATATGAATTAGATGAGAATGGGGAGCTTTTTTATAGATATAACAGTCATTATAAAGAAGCAAAAATAATTGGAGAAAAAAGATATCTTCTTTGGTTGGCATATCTAGACAATGGACCATCTCGACACAAGTATATACCCGCGGTTAAGAGAGGAGACAAATGGCTTAACCTTATTTCTATGGAAGAATTCACAATTACAAATGACGAGGTGAAAGACCAAGCTGAATTCGATTTTTTCATTGCCGGATTATCCGCTTCCGAATATTTGTAAAAAGAACTAAATAAAAATAAAGGAGAATAATTATGAAAAAGGTATTATTGTTATTTATTATGCTGTTAAGCGTTTTGACAATTTTTTCGGCATGTTCAAAGCATGAGCATGTAATAGTCATGCGCGAGGCGCAAGCCGCGACTTGCTCACAATACGGCAATGATACATATTATGAATGTGTGAAATGTCATGAAATATTTCTCGATGAAGATTGTACTCGGCAAATTCAATACCAAGACGTTGTAAAGGCAAAGCTTGCTCATACCCCAAAGCAAGATTGGAAAGGTGACGAAAACGGACATTATCATCATTGTGAGGTTTGCGGCGAAAAATTGGTGGAAAGCATTGAAGATCACAATTTCGAAGGTGGAAATATTTGTGTCGTATGCGGATTTGTCAAACCTTCGGATGGCTTGGAGTATCGTTTCGTACAGTATGACGGATCTGGGATAGAAGGTTGCTTTGTGGTGACAGGTATAGGCAGATGTACTGATAAAAAAATAGTTGTACCGTCTTATTATGATACATTACCCGTGACCGAAATCGACGAGTTCGCTTTTGTGGAAAGCGATATTGAAGGTATAAAGTTTCTTAACGGCCTTAATAAAATAGGAGACGGAGCTTTTTCAAACTGCAAATATCTTCAAGAAGTAGATATTCCCGATAGTGTTACAAGTATAGGGGTGGGAGTTTTTACAGATTGCGAAATTTTGGAAAATGTGAGGCTTTCCGATAATTTGACAAGCTTAAATAGCTCTTTATTTGATTGCTGCGAAAAATTGAAAAGTATAAATATCCCGAGTAAATTGACCACGATCGAAATGAATGTATTTTATCACTGCAGTGAGCTACAGAATATAAAATTGCCCGATAGCTTGATAAGTATAGGAGAAGGCGCGTTTCATGGTTGTAGCAGCTTAAAAAGCATAGAGATCCCGAGCGGAGTAACGAGCTTACAAGAATATGTGTTCACTGATTGCAACGACTTGCAAAGCGTAACATTCAAGGATGACAGTAAGTTGCAAAGTATAGGAAGGTTCGTTTTCGAAGGTTGTGAAAGCTTAAAAAGCATAGAGATCCCGAGCGGAGTAACGAGCTTACAAGAATATGCGTTCACTGATTGCGGCGACTTGCAAAGCGTAACATTCAAGGATGACAGTAAGTTGCAAAGTGTAGGGGAGTCCGTTTTCGAAGGTTGTGAAAGCTTAAAAAGCATAGAGATCCCGAGCGGAATAACGAGCATAGAAAGACATACGTTCTATCGTTGCGGCGGCTTACAAAGCGTAACATTCAAGGATGACAGTACGTTACGAAGCATAAGTGATCGCGCGTTCGAGGATTGCAATAACTTAACAAGCATTGTGATACCGCGCAATGTGACAAGCATAGGTGATCGCGCGTTCGAGGATTGCAATAACTTAACAAGCATTGTGATACCGCGCAGTTTGACAAGCATAGGTTGGCAAACTTTTTTCAACTGCGACAACTTGCAAAACGTTTACTATTGCGGTACTGCGGATGAGTGGGATGCAATAGAGCTAAATCAAGGTAATGCGTCGTTGGAGGAAGCTACACGCTTCTACTATTCCGATTCCGATCCTCAAGAGAGCGAGGAGTACGATCCGAACGATAATTATTGGCATTACGGAGACAATGGCGAAATAGTCGTCTGGAATAAGTAAAATATTCGAGTCGATAAACTTTAATAGCCTAATATGACAAACAGTCGGGTTTTTGCCCGACTGTTTGTCATATAAGTTTTTCTATCCCAACAATGCCAATGCGATATTGGAATAGATGATAAGCGATAGCGCGTCGACTATGGTGGTTATAAACGGGCTCGCAACGACTGCCGGATCAAGCTTTATTTTTTTTGCAAGCAAGGGCAGAGTGGAACCTATAAGTTTTGCAAGCACTATGGTTATAAACAGCGCGATAGATATTGTGAGCGCAACATACGGCGTCATCGGATTGTAAATGCTGTCGATAATCATAAGCTTCCCGAAGCACACCACGCTCATTACGGCGCCAAGCATTAGCGATACTCGCAACTCTTTCCAAATTACCTTGAATACGTCCTTCGGATATGCTTCGCCCAGCGCAATGCTTCGTATGACAGTGACCGAAGCTTGACTGCCCGCATTGCCGCCGGTGTCCATTAGCATCGGCACGCAAGCAAACAGTGTGACGCTCAAATTCAAAAGGGCGTCCTCGTATCTGCTTATTATAAAGCTCGTAAAGGTCGCGCTTACCATGAGAATGAGTAGCCAAGGCAGACGATTCAAAAATATCTTAAAAACGCTCGTTTTCAGGTATGGCTTATCGCTGGGTGTGACGGCGGACATTTTCGAAAAGTCCTCGCTGTTTTCTTCACGCAATACGTCCATTGCGTCGTCGACCGTGACTATTCCCACAAGTCTGTTTTCCTTGTCTACTACGGGCATGGACAAAAAGCCGTAACGTTGGATCTCACGCGCCACATATTCCTTGTCTGTGTGCGTGTCCACGCTTATGACGTTCGTCTCCATGATGTCCGCTATATTGTCGTCGGGCGAGGACAAAAGCAGTGTACGCGCCGAAACGATACCTACGAGCTTTCGACTTTTGTCCGTGACATAGCACGTGTATATGGTCTCTTTGTCCGGACCGGTACGGCGGATCTTTTCAAATGCGTCGCCGACCGTGTAATTTTCCTTCAGATTGACATACTCGGTAGTCATGATACTGCCCGCGCTGTCCTCCGGATAAGACAAAATTGAGTTTATACTGTCGCGCGTCTCTTTGTCCGCTTGCTTAAGTATGCGTTTGACGAGCGCGGCGGGCATTTCTTCGAGAATGTCCACCGTATCGTCGAGGAACAAGCCCGAAAGTATCTCCTTTATCTCTTTGTCGCTGAACTTTCGAAGCAAAAGCTCCTGTTGCTCGGTGTCCATTTCGACAAACACGTCGGCGGCGAGCTCTTTTGGAAGCAGTCTGTAAATTATAGGTAGGCGATCGTCCTCGATCTCATAGGCGATCTCGGCGATGTCGACGGCATTGAGTTCCGAAAGCAAGTTTTTTACTTCGGCATATTTCTTTTCGGATAGGCATTCTTGTAGCTTTTCGGCTATTTCGCCGTATTTTTTTTCGGATATACAGTCGTCGATCAATTGCTCCATGTCGTTTTCCTGTTCTTCACTCATTTCGTCGCGCCTCCTTTTTTGTTTTCTTACATTATATTTGAGCGAACGGCGATTTGTCAAACAAATAGAGCTTTTTTGCCGCGCTCAATGTAATTTTTTTCAATTCTCAACTTTGGCGTTTATTGCTTGACGTAAACCAACGAAAAGTGTTATAGTATGCGTGTGTTTTGCTCAAAATCACAATGTCCTATTATTTAAGGAGGCAAATATGAACGAAGATCAAGAAAATGTGACCGAACAAAAGCCTACAAAGAAAAAGCGCGGGTGCTTTTTCAACGGCTGCCTTGTCCTGTGCATTATCAATTTTTCTTTGACTGTCATACTTTTATGCGTCGGATGGATCGCCGGCGATCAATTTTCCAAACAAAAACTCGGAATGTCTCTTTCCGAAACGTTCGGTTTGGTAAGAAATATCAGTAAGTCGGACGGTAAATTCATAGAAAACGCTCCGCAAGAAGGCGATGAAGACGCTTTTTATGATTCGCTCGGCGGTGCTCTTA
>CANQUR010000116.1 GCA_947627075.1 uncultured Clostridia bacterium | reverse complement strand
TGCTTACGGCGCTTTAATTACAAGGAAATGTGTTTGTCAGGGAATATCGGAAGCATTCAAACGTTTAATGGATGCAGCAAAGGTTGTATGTGATGTTGTAAGCGGCTCGATAAAGGGATATGACGATCCTCACGCCTGGAATATTATTAAACTCGATACAGGAGATTGTTATCATATAGATGTAACTTGGGATATCGGTAAACATAGGCCGTCTTTTTCATATTTTGGCAAAACAGACGCTTTTTTTGAAAAAACAAGATCTTGGAATCGAATTTATAATTATAAATGTGACCCGAAAAATAATTTATATTTGATCGCAAAAAAATCTTTGGCATTAAATAAGGAAAAATTACTTCAAAAGAATATAGAAAAAAATATACTCGGTTTATAACCGATAGCTTAAAGGAGTCAAAATGGAAACTAAATTTGTAAAAGCCTATTGCGATGAGGCAAATCAATACTTTGCATTGGAAGTCGCAAAATTCGGCGCGACATGGAAAGTAATCAATGTTACGCATTTATCCGATGAAGAAGCCAAATTGCTTGCAACGGAAGTGGAACAGTCTGTTTTTGAAACTAATGACAATTTATTGCCATGCTTGGATTGTAAAACCCGTAAGGTCGCAAGTTGTTCATGCGCAAAACGCAGAAACCAATGTGCGCCGGGCATGAAGTATCGATTTAATTGTGTTTATTGCAATCAATTAAAAATAGATTATTCATTGCCTACAATGGATGGAGCCAATGGCATAAGGGAGGGCGATAAAGTGGTTTTATCGCAAGGACAAGAAGTCAAAATACGATTTGCGGATGATAAGCCGTTGACTAATATTTTGGTCGGAGTGGGATGGGATCCTGTTTTACAAGGTGATAATATGGACGTTGATTCATCGGTTGTTGTTATGTCCCCCAATGGCAGCCAAAGAGAATTGGTTTATTTTTCGCGCCCGAATATGAGACATCCTTCAGGGTGTGCTGAATTATTGGAAGATAATTTGACGGGAGAGTATACGGGAAATGTTGATAGTAATGATGATGAAAATATTTTAGTCGATCTTAAAAAGGTTCCTCAAGACCGAGATAGACTTGTTTTTTTGGTTAATATTTATAATTGTGAGGAAAGAGAGCAGACATTAAAAGATGTTAAGAATTTTTACATACGTTTGTATGATCAAGTTTCCAAAAAAGTTTTGATAGAGTATAAAGTGGAAGACAATCAAGTTAATCCGACCGATACGGCTATAGTTATTGGGGTTGCTACAAGAAAAACTTCCGGCTGGAGCTTCAAAGCCATAGGAAAAAGTTTACACGTAGCGAATGTTCAAACGCTTGCTCACGAATGTGATAGGTATTTATAATTAGCTTCTATTAAGAAAGGAGAAAATATATGTGCAAAATTATTCAAAAATTACGTGACAAGTGGAGAAACTTTAAAAATCATTATAGGCCTGCATTTTACCAAGCTTTACTTTGGCTTATAGTGTTATTTATAATGACAATAGCATGTTTTGTTTTTCCATTTATTCTTAAATGGGTTTACGGAATTTTTAGAAATCATTGGAACGAAGCAGACATAAACATATTACCTGATTTTTTGGGCGGGCTATTCGGCATTTTAGTTGGAGTTGTGATAGATTGGCTCATAATAGATAAGATCAAGCGTATTACTGATTATAAAAATCTAATAAAGGTTCTTTTAAGAGAAATCAATGCAATACTTGGTGATATGCCTGGTTTAAAAAATGCTCTTCGCAGTGGTAGAGTGCCAGATAATGTGTTAAGGTGGGCTATTGATGATATATGCTCTTCAATAGCCAACGAATCGGTAATATTAAATATTCCGTTTGGGAAGAAATTCGGCAAAGATCTAAGTGCCAGTGTTCATGCCCTTAATAAAGCTATAATGGTTTATAGCCAAGAATCCGAAGATGAATATGAAAACGGAGGAGATAATATTGATACAGATAAATTAGAAACAGATTTAAAAAAAATAGAAGACTTGTGCAATGCAATATTAATAATGTGTGAGATTTAAACAAACGAACCAATAATTAGTACAACCAACGGTGAATAAAATATGAAAAATGAGCAAGAAAATAAAACACTAAAAAAACCGATTCCGAATGAGTACATATATAAGGATCATTCGTTCGATGATGGGACTAAGCAACAAAGCGATTCTACTATGCAACGCCGTCCTTTTACTAGGAGGCGTGCTAATTGTGAACAAATAAACAAGCTGAATTCGCAAGAAGTATCGGAGTCGCAAGGGTCAAATATTTGTTATTGCGAAGGAGAACTTTGGGGCTGTTTAGAATATATAGGTGCGGGAAGCAATTGTGAACCGGCGAAAAGTTCTGAAATAAAATCGGTTTTTAAAGAAGAAATGACCAAAAAAATACTTGAACTATTTTTTAATCATACTATTAATCAGACCATAGATAATATACTCGGTGAAGCAAAAAATAAAATAGTGTATATTTTCGGCACACGTGGGATTGGGAAAAGTGAGATCCTAAAGATAATAAAAGATAATTCTACAAAATGTCAATTTTTAGATTTTTATCCGAAGCTGGATGTTAGCAAACATAAACATGATGGATGCAATTTGGTTCAGACCATGAATAATGCATATGAAAAATATGACCAAAAAAATATAGAACGAGCAACAGAGGAATTAAATACACTTGTAAATGTTATTTTTGGGGTCACTCAAAATGATAATGATATGGTCTATTTGATTGATAATCTTGACAAATATTTTAGAGTGGGACTTGTAAAAAAGAGCAATGGAGCGCCTGATTTAATAAAAATTAATTCTTTTAGAAATAAATTCTATCAAATGCTTGCAAATAAAAAGAATATAATTATAGTAACCGAAACTCGCTTAAAAGAATGTGATATCGAAAATGTCGAAAGCGGTATATATTATTCATTTAATAGGATGTGGATTGATTGTACCCCCACAAATGAAGTTATTACTAAGTTATTAGTTAACAGTTGTAATAACTGTGGTATTATAGACGACGTATATGGTCGTGACGGCAAAGGTCAAATAATAAGCTGTGAAAAATGCAAATATGGGCAGATCACAAAAGAAAATAATAGATTTTGTTATAAAAACTCTTCCACTTCAAAAAGTGATCCAGAGGATATGCTAAAAAGTAGCCCAATGTTATATTTTTTTGCTAAATCTTTAATGTACTATATAGCCATCCAAAGTTCTCACCAAAAAGATGGAGATGCACAAAGGACAAAAGAAGTAATATGGACAGATGATAACATTAAAGAAGCCATTAAATCTAGGCATTTAATAGATAAAGACGATGTAAATGACGATGGTAAGGATATTCTTGATATTTTCGTTTCTCCTATTTGTTTTTATGTAACGGATAGTATTGATTATAATAAAATAAGAGGCTTATTAGAAATAGTGATATCAATTTATGATATTAGTAGTAATGATACAGAACAAGTTTTTAAACGTAAAAAGCAATGGAGCGAAATAATTAAACAGATAAATGCTACAATGGGGGCAGGTGAATATGAAAAAATTCGAAATAAATTCCGAGAAATAAAATCATCAAATGGGAGTGCAAAGAACGGCACAAGCCAAGAACGTGGTATAAAAACTTATTTGCAAGATTGCGGTTTTTTAAGACCCGTACAACCTTTTAGCGAAGATTGGTTTACATTAGACCCTATGGTGGCATATACATATTCAAAGGTAAATATTTTTAGTAATAGAAAAATAAAACCAAACAAATAAAAAAGGAGTATAAAGAAATGACGAATTTGGATTTGGAAAAATTAAGTATTATATTTAATGAATATGAATCTGACGACAAACAACAGGATGATTGTGACAGCTTCATATTTTCGGGCAATGGTTCTTCGTATGATGACTATTCGGATAGATAAATGAAAAACTTGCCCGAAAGCATTAACGTTATTTTTGAGCCTACCGCGGCTTGTAATTTGCGTTGTCTACACTGTTATCATTCCGATACAGAGTATTTTGAAGGTATTATGCCTTTTGATACGGTGGACAGGTTTTTGAATGCAATAAAACCGCATTACAAAAATGTCAATATTATTTGGCATGGCGGAGAACCTTTGTTGGCGGGATATGATTTTTTCAGAACAATTTACGAACGGTTTGAAAGATTTGCGCTTGATACAAGTAGAGTATTTAATTACAGTATACAAACAAATGGTACATTATTAAATGAACAGTTTGCGGATTTATTTGCGCAAACACATACCGGTATTTCAATTTCATACGATGGAGCATACAATAATGTTTTAAGGCAAGAGACAGATAAAGTCGAAAATGCCATTGAGATGTTGAAACGAAAAGGTATTGAGTTCCGTTGCTTGTCTACAATATCAAAAAAATCGGTTATTCATCTAATTGAAATTTATGAGTTTTTTAAGTCA
>CANQUR010000115.1 GCA_947627075.1 uncultured Clostridia bacterium | reverse complement strand
GATGGCAGACCTGCAATAAGCAGCATAAGATCGTGGGCGAGTCTCCAGCTTGATTACGAGACCGTAATGGGGAATATAAATTTGAATCCTAATTCGATCATGCCCATTATAAAAGCAGTCATAGGCGGCACGACAATAGGAGATCTCAAACGAGTATGGAGCGAATGCGGCGAAGATATTTACGAGATCGAGATTCCCATCGACGCATTGGCGACTATAATGAAGCAGTCCGAGAAAAGCCCGATCGTTAAGGATACGTATGAGAAATTGAGTGAAAACGGCAGAGTCACGTTATGGAGCGCCGTAAACAACATAGAAAAAACGAGCCCCATAGTGCAAACGGCGTTATCTTCGAAAGTCAAAGCGGTCATAAACGTATTAAAAAAAGACAGGCAGAAGATAAGCGCGGCGATCGAAGCCATCGTTTCGCCCGAACTTATCGAGGCGGAACAAAAATACGGAGAGGATGCGGATATATCCGAAATTCGACTTGATATCGAGCCATTATTCAAAACTGTTTGCAATGTTTTTTTTGCCGGTGACAATATAATTGTTTCTCGATTTTATAAGATGTTTACCGATGCCGACAATGATGTTGGAAATATTGTCATTACCGAAGATATTGTAAAAAATGCCGAAAAATCGGGATTTGCGAAAATAAAAGACATCTTGCCCGAACTTTCTCAAGACGATATTACTTTGAAGGACGCTATCGATCATATAGGCAATCGATTCGATGAGATTCTCGATATCGACAAAAAAGTTTTGGGCGTGTGTGTGCTGTTACAAAGCTTTGCAGATGTTTTTCTACCCGATGTAAATACGACAGTGATGAACTTGATTGCCACATTGCGCGACACTTTTATAGGGACAGAGCACAGTCGTATAATATTGCTTATGGATCTTCCGCAAGACGGACAAAAAACCTTTGAAGCGATAGATGCCATAAAATCCGAAGCAAACGAGTGTTTCGGAATAGATAATTATGTTGCCGGCGCAAGTATGACGACAAAGGATATTTCCGAGGCTTTTTCGAGCGATCTGCTTAAAATAAACCTCGTTACTATCTTATCTATAATTTTGATCATAGCCATATTGTTCCGTTCGGTATCGCTGCCCATAATTCTCGTTTTGGTGATACAGGGCGCAATTTGGATAACAATGTCCATATATGCAATAGTCGGTACTCCCATATTTTTCATGTCGTATATAATATGTATATGCATACAAATGGGAGCGACTATCGATTACGGAATTTTGATCTCGAGCAATTACAGACGCAATAGAGCTACGATGGATAAAGAAACGGCGCTTACGGAGTCTGTCAGATCCGCCATGCCCACAATATTCACGTCGGGTCTGATACTTATCGCCGCGGGATTCATAATAGGTTTTGTATCCACGGTTCTTCCAATCTATTCGATAGGAAGAATGCTCGGATTGGGTACGATAATATCGATAATACTCATTTTGTTCCTTTTGCCCGCGGTGCTCTATATTTTCGATAAACCGATATCGAAAACCACTTGGGACGGCATCCGGACAAAATAGGTACGATTTCTTCCGAATATAATTTTTTATAAAAAAACTCGTTCTTTTTCTACAAAATCCATCATATGATTTAGCATGAAAAAGTTCGGTTTTTTTATTTTATTTTCGTTATTGTTGACCTCTGTTTTCTTTCTTTCGGCTTGCTCGAAAGGACTAGGCAAGCATGAAAAAAATGTGTCGGAATATCGCGACAACGTATATATCGGCGCCGATGATGCATTTACGCTCGAAGCCATGACCGGCTATCGCGAGACGCCATTCGAGATCGACGGCAAGTCGGGCAACAAGGCAGACTTTTGTCTTGTGACCGTTTCTCCCAAGGAATTCGATCCTACCGTTTGCTACAACTACAAGCTCACGATAGGCGGAGTGGAGTACAAGGGCGAGTGCGTCAAACATCCATTTGCGAACACATATTCATTTGAAGTGGCGGCACGATGCGATGAGAATTCGTTTTCTGTGGAGATAAACGGAAGAAGCATAGAACTTATATCCGTCAAAAACGAGCAATTCATTTCGCCGGAAAAGGCTTTTGAAATAGCCTATAAAAGGCTTAAGGACAGCGATATCATAAAGAACGGGAAGTATGAAATTTATATACGTCTCATAAAAAATCCCGTAAATTCGACAGGCGGATACTTTTGGTATATTGCGTTCGTGGACGAGGAGCAAGAAACCTGCGCCGTACTTTTACAGCCCGAAACCATGGAAATAACGGCAGTACGCGAATAAAAAATTTTGTCAAAAAACGCATAAAAGCATAAAAACATTTTGACCTTCCCGAAATTTGTGATATAATACAAAATAAATCGTCAATCGGAGAGGAATAATGGAACAGAATTCGACCGAAAAGTCGACAATAAAATTGATATTAAAGACCGCGATCATAACTGCGTCTGTATTGGCGTTGGCATGTATATTGATTGCGGTTTTTGTTTTTTTCTGTTTTCCTTATCAAGGCTATAAATTTACCAACGGGCTGGGTATGAAAAAGAGCGCATTGTTCTTTGCCGAGCGATATGCTTCGGACGGAGAGAACATGGATGGACTCGTTTATTGCATAGAACTCGACAAGGCGCTTATCGATGAAACGGGCAATCCCTCTTATGACGAAAAAATGATATCTCATACCGAAATGCTTTTGGGACAAGCTTCTATCGGCGAAGCATATTTTAAGCAATTGGACGAGTATTATATAGCCAATTCCAATAGGGCGGCTCATGTCGGGTTATACAGCTACAAAGAATATTTGACTTCCAACAATTTTGTTGCGCGCGTTCGACTCGGCAAGCAGGACAAAATGGTATTCAGATTCAAGCCGACCGCTCTCGACGAGATCATGGAGACGTCGGATATTACCAATATGGAACTTGCCGCTATTTATTCGTCTATAGCGAAATCGTTATACGAGGTCGAGGACGGGAACTTCGGCTTCCTTGCAAAGGATGGTGAGCAGACGGAACTTTTGACTCAAATAAAGACCACCATTCCGAAATTCATCGGCGAGCTTGCGGATGTACGCGCGGACAAACTTAAGGAGCTTTTTCTTATGAGAAGCGTACTTGTGTTTTTGAATGAAATTTGCGCTTTTCTCGATTCCAATGATATAGAGGCAGGAGAATGGTATGCTTTTTACGACATGACGGGGGAATCGAAGCTCGATGAGGAGTATTCGAGATTGTATAAAGAATACATACAAAATAAATAAACAAAACTCAAGGAGAGATTTATATGAATAACAAGATCGTATGCAACGGCTTGACGTTTGACGACGTATTGCTTATCCCGGGAGAATCGCATGTTCTGCCCAAGGAAGTAGATCTGTCTACCAGGCTTTCGGATAAAGTCAAGCTGAATATTCCGCTTGTAAGCGCGGCGATGGATACTGTGACTGAGTATAATCTTGCTATAGCCATGGCAAGAGAAGGCGGCATGGGCATTATTCATAAGAATATGAGCATCGAAGCGCAGGCGGAGCAGGTAGACAAGGTAAAGAGGAGCGAGCACGGTGTAATTTCCGATCCGTTCTATATCGAGCCGGATAAAATGGTAAACG
This sequence comes from uncultured Clostridia bacterium, assembly GCA_947627075.1. Lineage (GTDB taxonomy): Bacteria > Bacillota > Clostridia > Christensenellales > Pumilibacteraceae > CAG-552. Next base: position 877 of record CANQUR010000115.1, on the reverse strand, counting down.
AAGCTTTGCAACTCATGAGCAAATATAAGATAAGCGGCGTTCCCGTTGTGGAAAACAATAAGCTTGTCGGCATACTCACGAACCGCGATTTGAGATTCGAAACCAATTTCGATCAGCCCGTTCGCAATGTAATGACAAAGGACAAGCTTGTTACTGCTCCCGTAGGCACGACGCTTGAGGAGGCAAAGCAGATACTCGGCAAGCACCGTATCGAAAAGCTTCCGCTTGTGGACGAAAAATTTATGCTAAAAGGGCTTATAACGATAAAGGATATCGAAAAAGCCATAAAGTATCCCAATTCCGCAAAGGATAAAAAGGGAAGATGGATAGTGGGAGCGGCAGTAGGCGCCGGCAAAGACGTAATGGATCGAGCGTCTGCGCTTATCGATGCCGGAGTCGATTGCTTGGTAGTGGATACGGCTCACGGTCACAACATAGGCGTGCTCAATACCGTGGAAAAGGTAAGAGCTAAATTCCCCGATATCACACTTGTCGCCGGCAATGTGGCTACTTACGAAGCGGCGGTTGCATTGTACAAACGCGGTGCGGATGTGGTAAAGGTCGGGATAGGACCGGGTTCTATATGCACAACGCGTATTGTAGCAGGCATAGGAGTTCCGCAAGTGACGGCAATTATGAATTGCGCGGAAGCTGCCGATAAATACGGCAAGACCATAATCGCAGACGGCGGTATCAAATACAGCGGCGATATAACCAAGGCGATAGGTAGCGGCGCTCATTGCGTTATGATAGGATCGCTCTTTGCGGGCACGACCGAAAGTCCGGGAGAGCTTGAAATATATCAAGGCAGAAGTTTCAAGACTTATCGCGGCATGGGTTCGCTCGGAGCTATGGCGCTCGGAAGTAAGGACAGATA
>CANQUR010000114.1 GCA_947627075.1 uncultured Clostridia bacterium | reverse complement strand
GTGGTGCCCCAAAAACGGTTGGGCTGAAGATATGCCCACATCGCCCGGAATTATGACACTGTTTCCTGAACTTAAAGAAACCCCACAATCAGATGTTGCGCAAAGAACAAGATGGAATGTACGTGATTCCCATGCTACGCTTATAATAAATCCATACAGAGCAAATTTTTCAAGTGGTACAAGTGCAACGGAACAAACGGCAATTGAATTGAGGCGGCCATATTTTGAAGTTAAAAGCTACGATAAAGTCCTTGAAATTGTTAAATGGCTAAACGATTTAGGTAATGAGCTGACTTTAAACATTGCGGGGCCACGAGCAAGTGAATGCCCGGACGGTTATGAAATAACGGTTAAGCTTATGGAGGAAATTTTTAGATTGTTATCTTAATGAATTGTTCTTTCGGAGACTCGCAAATTTTACGAGTTTCTTTTATTTATATGGAGAAAGCAATATAATCAATGTAATTATTAGCTTGTCTTTAGCAACAAAACGAAATATAATATAAAGGTAAAAACAAAAAAGGAGAAGAACAATGACAAACGAATTTGATTTTACAACACTCAACGATTATGACAAAACTCAATTTGAGATCGAGGGCAAAAAGCTGATAAAGTTTATCGGCGACTATACGAGAATTAAGATCCCCGATGGTGTAACCGAAGTAATGGCAAGAGCTTTTGAAGGCAAAGATATTACAGAGTTACATATTCCGGACAGCGTCAAGAGAGTGGCACTTTCCGCATTCAAAGGGTGCGATAAAATTAAGAAAGTCGAAATGCCACTTTGTTTGGCAAAAGACATAGAGACCCTTACAAAGTTTTTCGGAGAAAATGTTGCTAAAATCGACTTTGCGTTCGACCTTGGTTCCCCAATAGATTTTGATACGCTTTCAAAGATACAGCAAGAACTCGGCAAGATACATATAGAGGAGGATAAAAAAGGAGGCATCGATCTTGATATAGACTTTGAAAAAGAAGATCCGATACTGAAAGAAGTAATAAAGCGCATAACCGAGACCCGAATGGCGTCGGCATCCACGATCCAAAGGCGTTTTAAGGTAGGATATGCCAGAGCATCTGAGATAATAGATTTTTTGGAAAGCAAGAATATCATTGGACCGCAAGAAGGAGCAAAACCGAGAGAGGTATATATAACCGCAGATATGTACAGATCGAAATTTAATGAGGAGCCTGTCAGCGAAGCCGAGGTAGAAGAGGAAACAAAGCCGGATACTTCGGATATAGGGTTTGATAAGCAGCCCGATTTACTTAAGGAAGCGCTGAGGATATTTATAAAGACAGGCGTAGTAGGTTTCGGAACATTACAAAGAAAGTTAAGGCTCGGATATAATCGGGCAATGAAGTTCTTGACATTCTTCGAAGAACAGAAATTTGTAAGCACCGATCTCGGCGGCGGACGAAGAAACGTCCTTATAACAAAGGAAGATTTTGAAAAGTTGTTCAATGAAACTGTGGAATTGACTTTCAAACTGAAAAGCAAACATTTTGAGCAAGTTTGCGCAGGGCAAAAGACAGCCGAATTGCGTATCGAAAACGATATACTGTTACCGCTTGAGTTAAATGATATTATATATTTTGTTTGCGGTAATAAAAAGATTACTGCAAAAGTCATCGGTTGGTCAAGAGAAAGCGACTTAAAAAATTATTCGCAAGAAACGCTTGACAAGGCAGGTTATGTCGGAATGTCCGAACAAGAGATAGTGGGCGAGCTGAATAAATATTTTACAAAAAAAGAAATGGAATTTTGCAAGTACGTGGCTATTTTCTTTGAGGTAGTAAGGTAAAATGGAATATTTTTTTGTGGGTGGTTATTTACGAAAAGTGGATAATTGTTATCGAATAAGGATGCCTTTTCAATTTCTTATTCGTGATACAATAAGTTATTTTTTGTATTACGATAAGGCTAAAAAGACGGTTAGAGCATATCCTAAAGACTATATTATACAACTTGCCTATGAATCCGTTAGCAATAATCAATCCGATTCTAAAATAGAAAAGGAATCCAATTTGATGCTTGCGGTAGCTTTATCTAAGGGATGCTCCGTGGATTTCGACGGATACAATAAGATTTTATTGCCGCAAAATATGCGCGAGATAGTAGGACCATCAAAAACAGTCGCCATAATCGGCGCATTCGATCATATAGAAATAATGTCTAAAGAGCAATATGAGCAAACAGCCGACAAAGCAAATTTGACGGATATAATTACAGAGTTGAAAACAAAAAATAATGAGAATTAAGGTCAAATTGTAAGTGATAGAAGTTAAGTAGTATGAAGAAAAATAAGGAGCGAAATTATGGATAAAAGCAACAATAAATTTGAAATTGAAAACGGGGTGCTTATAGGCTATACGGGTGACGACAAAGAAGTAGTTATTCCTTCGGGGGTAGTCAGTATTGGCGACATGGTTTTTTTCGGGAGTAAGAACCTCCACAAATCAAAAAACAGTAAAAGTAAATCGGGATTATGATTTGAAAAGATGAATAACGAAGATCAAATTTATAGTATTGTCAGCCAAAGCGTAAACGAGATATACGATTGCTACGACTTTGATTTAGAGTTGGTGCTGCCTGAGCAAAGCGTCATCGATTCCATCTACGAAAGTATTATGCATGGAGAATTGGAAGACGTGATTTTTACCATGCAAACCTTATTCGAGCATGGACTGAGCGGCGAGGAGGCAGTCGATAGGATTAAATACTTCGACGAGGCGATCGACATATTGGAGGCGACCATTGATTTGTTGCCGTCAAACGAAAGTAATGCAAGGCGGCTGTATGATTTTGCCGGGAGATATGAAAATATGTGGGTCGGCTTAAGAAGATTATTTGGAGATATGAAAGATTATTTGACCGAGATCGAAAGAGAACGATTGGTTTCGGAAGATATAGTCATCACTACGTACGAGGAACGCTACAAAGAGCAAGTCAAAGATTTGTTCGTTCAACTTCAGGAACATTTGGCTTCGCTTGACGAGCGAAAAGTTATAGTCTTAAAAGACAACTACAGAGACGGCTATTTTGATTACGTTATTTCCGAAGTGGAAAAGCATAACGGAAAGATCATTCTGCTTGTTATAGGTGGGGAAGTCGTTGGCATTGTTGTATGCAAGGTGTTTTGCGGCGGTGGCGAGGCGGAATACACCACGTCTTGCCCTAAGATAGGTTTTATAAGCGATTTGGTCGTTGACAAAGGAAATCGAGGTCGTGGAATCGGTAAGTTACTGATTAGTGAGGCTGAGAAGTATTTCAGGTGGCATGGCTGCAATTATTGCCAGCTCGAAGTTTTTGCTCCTAATGTGCAGGCTATGAAGCTGTACAAAACTCTCGGATTCGAGGAAAATTGCTTTTATATGTCCAAAAAGATTGAGTATTGAAAAATTCAGGATACACAACAATTTATCGGAGAATGAGTTTTGGATAAAGAAATGCTCGAAAAGGACTTACAAGAGAGAAAAAATTAATATTCGAGGCCAAGCATAAATTGGCGGAAAGATCCAACTCTTTGCAAATTCTTGCGAATGTATCCGGCCGGGCCAAAATTTTTTATCGGGGGCCGTTTTGTTTTTTAGGGAGAAAACATAAAAGGCGCAACCCGTAACGGATTTTATACAGTCGCCATATTGCAAAATTTTTTTGCGTGTATTCGTCATATTGGCAACGTTTTTACAAAGGAGAAAAAATATGAAAAAGTTTTTTGGATGTTTGTTGATGACAATTGTTTTGAGCGTCGCGTCTTTGCCCGTCGCAGTGTTGCATGCGGACGAACTCGACGAAGCCGACAAAGCTTTTTTTGCTTTCTTTGACGAGCCGATAGTTTCCTACGACAGAACCGAGCTTTACGACAGCTCGTTTTCGCTTTCGGGTTACGACTATAGATTCGAGACAGAGGACGGCTATGGCTTTGCGCTCATGGCACGTCTTTTTTATAAAGGTAATGAATTTTTCGAGGTAGAAGAAGTTTATTTTGATAAATCTTCTCCTTTTGTTGATATTGACGTACCCATTTATTTGACACCGCTCAAGTATTTGGAGTATAATAATGGAACGTTCATGGATATTTTATCGCATGAAGCGTTGACCGAAGCCGAGGTGTCCGAATTGCAAGCGCAAGGTTTTAATTACGGCACAAACAACGGCAATGCGTTTTCGACGCCAAAACAGGAGAATATCTATTTCGACCATAAAAAGGTGCTCCTCGATGAAACTATTGAACACGGGGTTCCCAAGTATGCCGTTTCGGTTGCTACAAAAAACTGTGCGGCTAATGCGGGCGCCATATTGCTTGGTTATTATGACAAGCAATACGAGAACTTATTTCCGGACTATCAAACTTATTTTACATATAAAACAGCTTTTGTGTGGGAGCCTAATGGCGAATATGTCGACAATATTACGGTGCAGCTGTTTGAATTGATGGACGGCAACAGCGATGGAATAACTTTCGCAGGATATAATCAAGGACTTATTTCCTATGTCCAATCGAGAGGTTATAATATCTATACCTCTGATCTTATGTCTAACGGTCAATTCAATTTTAATATGTACATGGCGTCGATAGATTTAGGTAGACCTGTCTCCATATTTATGTC
>CANQUR010000113.1 GCA_947627075.1 uncultured Clostridia bacterium | reverse complement strand
AACGAAGGCCGCCCTTGTAAGGTCCGATAGCGTTGTTGAATTGAATTCTATAACCACGGTTTACATGGGGAACGCCCTTATCATCGGTCCAGGGAACCCTGAACATGATCTGACGATCGGGCTCTACAAGACGCTCAAGCAAAGCGTTTTGACGATACTTTGTTTCGTTAGCTTCGATGACCTGAGAAAGAGTTTCGAGAACCTCTTTTACAGCTTGAATGAATTCAGGTTGACCCTGATTCTTTTTTTCAGTCATTTCAAGAACTTCTGAAATGTACGACATGATTTTTATCCTCCATAAGGAAAATTTTTATTTGCAGTTTTATTATAGACTTAAAAAGTACCAATGTCAACTGAAAATAGCGTTTTTTGGCATGAAAAACAAATTTTTATTTTTTCTTTTGGTCTATATTTATGCATGATCACGAAAAAAGTTTGGTCGTGCGCAAACAAGGCTTCCCCTGTGGAAAGAGTATTAAGTTTGGTCGTGCGCAAGCAAGGCTTCCCCTTTTTGTAAAAGGGGAGGCTCCGTCATAGGCGGTGGTGAGGATTTTGTTATACCACCTCATCTGTTTCTATCGCAAAGTACGCCTAATATAGTATTAGGCGTACTTTTTTATATTTCGAGCCGCTTCCTTTTTCTCTTTTTTATTGCCGTTTTTTCTCGGCTAAACATATTAAGTTTATTTTTTCACATAAAAAAAGCCGTTCAAACGAACGACTTTTCCTTTTTATAATGTTTTAATAATGCTCTATTCCTTTTTATTTAGGTCGGACAGAGAACCCGAAATGGTGGGCTTACCTTCCTTGCCGTAGCGATTGACCTCGGCAAGATTTTTGTTGCCGTGCGACAAACTGCCCGCGCCGCCCATACAACCGCCTTCGCACGCCATTCCCTCGATAAAGTTGGCGCTTAAAGCGCTCTTGCTCTTGCGCATGAGCGCGGCGGTGCACTCGGATATTCCGTTGCACACGCACGGATCGAGCGCAAGATCGGATCCTTGTTCCTTCAGTCCCTGCTTTATTGCCTCCGTCACACCACCGCTGCGAGCGAATATCCTGCCGAAATACGAAGCGTCGACGAGCTTTTCTTCTTCGAGTTCGGATATCTCGATATTGCGGCTGTCAAACATGGCTTGCAGTTCCTCGAAGGTAAGGACGGCGTCTATATACGGACCGACTTCTTCCTTTTGTCGCTCTGCCTTTTTCGCAGTACACGGTCCTATAAATACCGTCTTTGCGTTGGGCTCCTTGCTCTTTATGTACTTCGCCACCGTCGCCATGGGTGACAAATTGTGCGATACGTACGGGATGAGTTGCGGGAAGTTTTTCTCGATATATGTGACAAATGCCGGACAGCACGAACTGGTCAAAAAGCCTTTTTCGGCAAGTTCACGCGCCTCCGTGTCGGCGACCATATCCGCGCCGAGCGCAGCCTCCGTCACGTGCGTAAATCCGAGCTTTTTCAGCCCCGACACCACTTGACCGAGCTTTCCGTATGTAAATTGATTGAATATCGAGGGCGCTACTATCGCATACAACGGCTTTGTCTCCGCCTTGATCAAGTCGATGACATCCAAAATAAACGACTTGTCCATTATCGCCCCGAACGGACATTGATATATGCACGCGCCGCATTGGATACATTTCTCGTTGTCGATAGACGCAACGTTTTCCTCGTTTATGGATATTGCGCCTATCTTGCAAGCCACTATGCACGGTCGCTTGCGATTGGCGATCGCATTGAACGGGCACACCGAAGCGCATTTGCCGCATTCCACGCATTTGGTCTTGTCGATATGAGCCGCGTGCGCATAGTCGAAGGATATTGCCCCTACTCTGCATACACTTTGACATCTGTGTGCCAAACAACCTCGGCACGACGCAGTGACCTCGTATCCTGCCGCGGGACATTCGTCGCAAGCTATATCTATGACCTCGATGATATTCGGATTATTTTTGTTGCCGCCCATGGCAAGTTTGACGCGCTTTTTCAATATGGCGCGCTCTTTGTATACGCAACAACGCATGGTAGGGACCTTGCTCGGATGTATTATCTTGGGAATATCCGCAAGATTTTCTTCAAGCGTGCCTTCGAACGCTTGCTTGGCTACCTCACGCAAAACCCTGTATTTCAAATTTTCCACGTATGTATCGAAAACTCTTTCCATACGCTCATTATATTACATTAATCCTCATTTGTCAACACTTTTGAAAAAATACATTTCAAATATTCTTCGTTAAAGCAATTTGTCGCGATTTTCATTTGCCATTTGTCCGTTTTGTTGCTATAATTAAAAAAATCATAAAGGAGTTTACAAAGATGAAAGAAATCAAAAGACAATTCCTTACAGGTGAACGCAGCCTCTTTGCGGCAAAGGACCTTTACATAGAGGACACCACGTTCGGCGACGGCGAATCTCCGCTTAAAGAAGCGCAAAACATTACGCTTGAAAACGTCATGTTCAAGTGGAAGTATCCGCTTTGGTATTGCAAGAACATAAAAGTAAACAATTCCTACTGGTTCGAAATGGCTCGCTCGGGCATTTGGTACACCGACAACATCAGCATGACCAACACCGTCGTGGAAGCGCCGAAGAATTTCCGCAGAGCAAGCAATATTTATCTCGAAAACGTGCAATTCCCAAATGCCGCGGAAATGCTCTGGTCGTGCCGCGACATAAAAATAAAGGACGTCACGGCAAAGGGCGACTACTTTGCCATGAACAGCCTTAATGTCGATGCGGATAATTTCACGCTTGTGGGAAATTATGCCTTTGACGGCGCCCAAAACGTTACGGTGAGAAACAGCAAAATGCTCTCCAAAGACGCGTTTTGGAATACTAAAAACGCCACTGTGTACGATTCGACCATACTCGGCGAATACCTTGGCTGGAACTCCCAAAACCTCACGTTTGTAAATTGTACTATCGAAAGCTTACAGGGACTATGCTATATCGACAACCTCGTTATGAAAAACTGCAAGCTCATAAACACCACTCTTGCCTTTGAATACTGCTCGGATATCGACGCGGAGATCATCGGCAAAATCGACAGCGTGCTCAATCCCACAAGCGGAAGAATAACCGCCGATCATATCGACGAGCTCATTATCCAAAAGGACAAGGTCGATCCGAGCAAGACCAAAATCATAATAAAAGCAGAGGGCAAATAATGTTTGACTTCGACAACGTACCGTCAAGACGCAACACCTCGTCGCTCAAATGGGACGTCAAAGACAGCGAGCTTCCAATGTGGGTTGCAGATATGGACTTCCCCGCCGCTCCCTGCATAAAGGAAGCGATTTTGAGGCGAGCGGAGCACGGCGTTTTCGGTTACAACGTTATCCCCGACGCCTGGTACGATTCTATAATAAACTGGTGGGATCGACGACATGGAGTGCGATTTGAAAGGGATTGGTTGCAATTTTCCACCGGAATAGTGCCCGCGATTTCAAGCATGATAAAGCGATTTACAAACGTCGGCGATAATGTTGTCGTGCTTACCCCCGTCTACGATATATTCTTTCACTCCATCGAAAATTTCGGCAGGCACACCCTTGAAAGCAAGCTTCTTTATAACGACGGAAGGTACGAGATCGACTTTCTGGGCCTCGAAAATGCGCTCTCTCATCCGCTCTCCACTTTGATGATATTGTGCAATCCGCATAACCCCGTAGGCAAGATTTGGAGCAAAGATGAGCTGAATAAAATTGGTGAGCTTTGTCGTAAGTACGGCGTGACGATCATAAGCGACGAAATTCACTGCGATATAACTTTCGACAAAAAATACATTCCGTTTATTTCCGTTTCGGACGTGTGCCGCGACATAAGCATAACGTGCGTTTCGGCAAGCAAGGCGTTCAATATAGCCGGACTTCAATCGGCTGCGGTGGTGATTCCCAACCCCGTTTTGCGCAACAAGGCTGTGCGCGGACTCAATTCCGACGAGGTTGCCGAGCCAAACTGCTTTGCCGCCGAGGCAACGATCGCCGCTTTTGACTATGGCGAATCATGGCTCGACGAGTTTAACGATTACATTAAGCAAAATAAACGCTTTGCAAAGGAATTTTTGAAGGACTCGCCCGTAGGCATCGTAGACAGCGACGCAACTTATCTGTTGTGGATAGATTGCTCCAAAGTGACCGACGACGCGGAAAACTTTACCGATTTTCTGCGAAAGACCACCGGACTTTATCTTTCCGCCGGCAATCAATACCGCGGAAACGGCAAATGCTTTGTCCGCATGAACATCGCTTGCCCCCGCTCCACTTTGCAAGACGGCTTAACTCGCTTTGTAAAAGGCGTCGAAAATTACAAATCGAATTTATAAGCCATTAAGCTTGATCTCCGTTATTTTACCAGAAATGTCGATTCCCATACTTATACTTTAAGTTCGCAAATCGGTCGAATATCATCAGACTGCTTTTACCTTTTAATGTACCCATGAATTTTGCTACGCTCATTTTTGGCGGTATACTTACTAACATGTGTATGTGATCCGTGCATGCGTTTGCTTCTATTATCGTTACGTCATCCATCCTCTCACATATTTGCCTCAGTATCTTTCCTATCTCGGCTTTGTATTTCCCATAGATTATTTGCCGCCTGTATTTCGGCGCAAATACTATATGGATTGACATCTCCACTTGGTGTGTGCTAATTATCCTTGGGGATTTTTTCGATCCCCAAGATAATTGCACTTATTTGTTACTGCGGTATATTCACC
>CANQUR010000112.1 GCA_947627075.1 uncultured Clostridia bacterium | reverse complement strand
GCACGTTCTCGACGTGCTTCGGTTCGCCGTTCTTGCCGCTTTCGTCCGAAGTATATGCAAGTATGCTCGGCAAAAAGATAGAGCAGTTCGGAACGGACGTTTACCTTATAAACACAGGCTGGACGGGCGGACAGTACGGAGTGGGTAGCCGTATGAGTCTTAAAGCCACTCGCGCAATAGTCACGGCGGCGGTAAGCGGGGAGCTTGCAAAGGTCGAATACGAAAAAGAGCCTTATTTCGGACTCAATATTCCCAAATCGTGCAAGGACGTAGATCCCGAAATTTTGAATCCGCGCAATGCCTGGAAGGATAAAGCGGAGTACGACAAGACGGCAAATAAGCTTGCGGGGCTTTTTGAGGAGAACTTCAAAAAGTACACCGATATGCCAAAAGAAATAGTCGAGGCAGGTCCGAGAAAAAAGGATTAAAGTCTTGCGGACAAAAGGCGTCAATAATACATCTGTCCACTAATTTCGCAATTATAAGCTGTTGTTTTTAAGATAAATTACAGAAAATTTAATTTTTACTGTCAAAACAGTTTACAAGGCGCTCCAAAATGAATATAATATGGACACATCAGTAAGTCACGGAGATTTTTTATGAACAACGAAAAGAAACGTATCTACAAATTATGTCCAAGGTGCGAGCTTAACTATATAGGCGAGGACGAGGAACTTTGCGACGTTTGCAAAGTGGAATTGGGACTTTTGGAAAAATCTTTTCTTATTCAAGAGGAAGAGCTCGAAGCGGAAAGCGGAAAGCTTTGTCCAATATGCCACGTCAACTATATAGGCGAAGATGAGGAGATCTGTTTCGTTTGTCAAAAGGAAAAGGAAGCAAGCGAACAGCGCGACGCGGAAAACGAAGAGGACAATTGGAATTATGTCGAGGAGGAGGAAGAACTTCCGCCCGAGGAAATGGAAATTTCGCTTGAGCTTACCGCCGAGGAAGAAAACGAGGAGGAAGAAGACGAACCTTACGACGAGAATGCCTACAAGGAAGTCGATGACTTTAATTACGACGTCGATCCGAGTGACTTCGAGGACTATGACGAAGAAGAAGATGATGATGAAGATGACGACGATGATTTCGGAGATTTAGACAAATAATATGAAAGTCCGATCGAATTTACAGTTCGGTCGGGCTTTTTTTGTAAGATGATGATAAGATACGAAAGAAGGAACATAAATCCGTATGGCAAAAAGACGGGCGACTGCGTCGTTCGCGCTTTGTCGCTCGCACTGTCACGCGACTATTTTGACGTTTATAGGGAACTTTTCGAGATCTCTATTGCTTCGGGCTATATCGTAAACGACAAGCACGTAGAGGAAAAGTTTATGGCGCGCCACGGCTTTGTGAAGCATAAACAGCCCAAAAAGATAAGCGGCAAAAAGTATCTTATAGCCGAAATAGATATGCTATGTCGCGACAGAGTGATAGTGATAAGTTGCGCACATCACCTTACTGTGGTGATAGACGGCACTCTTATCGACAGCTGGGATTGCCGCGGCAAATGCATATCCAACTACTATACGTTGGGGAGATAACGCGTTTTTTTGCGGATATGTCCCCAAAATTGTTGACTTTTGTTGCAAAAAGGTCTAATATTGTAAATGCGATACATATTTATCTTATTATTACGCATACTCTGTGGGTAGAGATGCATCTATTTCGCATTACATAAATCGTAATAATAGGATAATGTAAATGTGTCGCAACAAGCGGAATCGAGTATTTTTACAATGTCGTTCCGTTTGGAGCGGCATTTTATATTAGTAAGAATGCAAGGAGAAAAAATGAAAAAGAAGCTGGTCATTATTTGTCTTGTAGGCATTTTGGCGCTCGGGCTGTTCTCGTTAGTAGGGTGCAACGCGAACATTCAAAAGGTCGAAGGAAAATACTATTGGTACGAAGAAAATTATGAAACGGGTGAAACTCAAATACATAAAGACATTTATTTTGAGCTTTTCGCCGATGGCACGTGCACGCTCAATTGTTTAAGCAATGACTTAAAAGATTATTTTATTAAAGATCTTGAAGATAGATTTTCTGCTCAACTCGCTCAAGGTGTGTTGACTATTGGAGATATCGAATCATTTGCGGAAAGTTTAAGTAAACAGGAAAGCAAAGGAAAATATGAAAAACTGACGCGAAAAAATTTGCAAGACAATACGAGTAGTGAATACAAAACATTATATCATGTTGAGTTAGATGAATCATTTAATATATGGATCGGTCGTGCTACAATATATAATGGGATTCTATCATCGATGTTCAATAGCTTTTCTATGATATTCCTAAAAGACGGGGTGAATTCGCCGTATATAGAAAAGGATAATGTGCTTTATAGACTTGCATCCGAGGATGTTTTTTATATGCACGAGGTGGCGGATAAAAGTGTAAGTTCGGTCATCATCGCACCTTCTATCGACGGTATGAATGTTAAGTTTATAGATCTTAATGCATTTATTGGGTGTAATGAACTGCAAAGCTTGACTTTGTCTCCTCCAACGGAAACTACTTTTATTGACATAATTAGTTGTTGCCCTAAATTGAAAGATATTTTTATTAACAGTGACATCGACAATGCCTTATATCTTGATGATGTACACTATGGTTTACACTATGGTTGGATCGATCAGTTGCCGCAATATGTAACTTTACACTTTGATAAGTCCGATAAAGAGATCTATAAAGTAACGGTACTGAGTCCACCTATTTTCGACGGATGTACAAGCGGAGAAATCTGTTATTATATAGAAGAAGGTTCCAAAATCGATAATATTTGTATTGTAAACGATGATTTTGGAGAAATTAATGAAACCCTTATAGGCTATGCAAAGGCAAAGACGGACGATAATGGCGACCCCGTGTTGATAAAAGAGCGAAGATATCCTTTCGACAGAGGTGTTCCAAGAGGCGAGAATGGCTCGAAGCTTTATTACGACTATGATAAAAACGATCTTTGGGATCCTGTCAACGACACTGTGACAGGTAATATCGCATTGGTGCCCGTTTTTGTTTGGAATGCAAGAAGATCGATAATTATCGCTCAAAAGGATGAGTTCGGCGAATGGGAAAGCTTTGACGAGTTGCTTTCGGCAAATCTCTCGGGCTTGGAAACGGCTCCCGAAATTTACAATAAATATGGCAGGCGCTTTTGGTATTTGTATCGTGATGATGATGTTGTAGAACTTGATTATATCAAGATCGCATATCAAATCATGAGAAAAGGTTATTCCGCCATTAAATTCTTTTACGATAAAGAATGTACGCACGAAATAACCGAAGATTTTGTTTCCACTTCTACGATCACTCCTATATATTATACCGAGGAGAGGACGCTATCATAAAGAACAAATACGAGTTGGAAAAGCGATAAAAAAACATAATGACGAAATGGATGAGAGGATCTTTTTTCGTGCCGATTTATTGTGAAAATACTTGCTTTTTGACATATATAATGCTATAATCTTCAAAGAGATATAGGTTATGGCAAAAAGTTTCGAAATGAATATGAGCGAGGGCTCGCTCCTTAAAAAGATCATTCTTTATTCGTTGCCGCTAATTGCGACCAACGTATTACAGCTTTTGTTTAATGCTGCGGACGTAGCGGTCCTCGGTAATTTTATCCATGACGAAACGCTCGCCGAGGCGGCGGTTGCGGCGGTAGGTGCGACAGGCGCGCTTATAAACCTTATTGTCGGACTGTTTGTCGGGCTGTCGGTAGGCGCGAACGTGCTTATAGCTCGCTATGCGGGCAAGGGCGACGACGAATCGGCGAAAAAAGTCGTGGGAATGTCTATGCTCGTCAGCGTGATTTTGGGCTTTGTGTTGCTGTTTATAGGTTATTTCGGGTCTAAAACGTTCCTTGAATGGATGCAGTGTGACAAAGAAGTCATCGATATGGCGGCGAAATATCTTCGCATATATTTTCTCGGAATGCCCATAATGATGCTTTATAACTTTGCGGCATCGATATTGAGGGCAGTAGGCGACACTATGCGCCCGCTTATTTTCCTCATAGTAGGCGGTATCGTCAACATCGGATTGAATATTTTGTTCGTAGTGGCGTTCAAAAAGGACGTTGAGGGTGTTGCCATAGCGACGGTAACATCGCAAGCGATCTCGGCGATATGTTGCGTTATCACCCTTATCAAAAGCAAAGGCTATTGTCATCTCGACTTCAAACACATAAGGTTTTATAAGCGCGAACTTATCGATATGATAAAGATCGGCTTGCCGGCGGGACTTCAAGGCTGCGTATTCTCCGTTTCCAACGTTTTGATCCAATCCACTATCAACGGATACGGCAAAATAATAATGGCGGGAAACACCGTGGCGAGCCAAATAGAGGGCTTTATATACAATGCGTGCTATTCGGTTTCGCTTACCGCGCTTGCGTTTGTCAGTCAAAACTACGGCGCGAAGAAGCCCGAACGTATCCGCCTTGTGGTGAAGGAAGCCATAGGTGTGGTCGTCGTGCTCGGACTTGTTTTAAGCGGAGCGGTTTTGCTTTTGTCGACTCCGCTTTGCAAGATATTCAACGACGGAGATGAGGTAATAAAAGTCGCCACAAATCGTCTGTATCTCGTAGGCAGTACATATGTCATATGCGGAATTATGGACGTGCTCAGCAACGTAATGCGAGGCTTGGGCAAATCCACAACGGCAATGATAGTCAGTCTTTCGGGCAGTTGTCTGTTCAGAATTCTGTGGATAAAGACCTTTTATTTGCTGGCGCCGTCGCTTACAATGTTGTACGTGG
>CANQUR010000111.1 GCA_947627075.1 uncultured Clostridia bacterium | reverse complement strand
CATGGACGGTCACCATCGACGCGCCCGCTTCTTGCATTTTAAGCGCGAACGGAACAGCTATATTTTCGTTTTTTTCGTACCCCATTCGCATTTTTACGGTGATCGGCTTACCCGAGCTTGCGAGCGTGGCAACTATTTGGGCTGCCAGCTCCGGTTTTTTGAGCAAAGCCGAGCCTTCGCCGTTTTTAACGACTTTGCTTACGGGGCATCCCATATTCACGTCGATAATATCGAACTTATCGAGAACGCCGAGCGCGAGCGCTTGCTCGAAATCCTTTGGATCCGAGCCGAAAAGCTGTACGCATTTCACCTTTTCCGCCTCGCTCGTTCGAAGCATTTCGAAGGTCTGCTTGTTTTTGTAACACAAGCCCTTTACGCTTATCATCTCGGAGACCGACAGCCCGGCGCCGCATTCGAGGCACAATCTGCGAAAGGCTATATCGGTATAACCGGCGAGCGGTGCGAGAATAAAGTTGTTTTCGAGCGTTATGTTGCCTATCGTCAGCCTATTTTCCATTGCCGTTCTTTGCCGCGTTATAATAATGCTTCCACTCCTCTTGCGAAAGCTTGTTTACATCCTTGCCGTCGGCTATGACCGCCTGTTCAAATGCGGTATATATCTTTTGCAGTTCATACACCTTATCGAGCAAAGCTTGCTCACAATTTGCTCCCGTTCTGTGTCCGAACCATGCGACGCGCAAAAGGGCGTTGCCGAGCTCTTGACTTACCGCCGAAGCGTCCTTTTTGTCATAAGCCGTTTGGATATTGTCGAGGGCGTCGTCGAGTTCTTTTCTTATCGTATCTAAACTTTCCTGCCCCCATCCGCCCTTTTCGACTCGTTTGACCGCCTTTTGAGCGCGCAAAAGAGCGGGAAAACATTGGGGAATATCGTTGACCGCATCCGAAAATCTTTCCTGATGCTTTTCTTTCATCTTGTTGCGTTCCCACACGTTCAAAGCGCCGTCCGCGCCTTCCGCCTTGTCCGAGCCGAAGATATGGGTATGTCTGCCCACAAGCTTGTCGTTCAAGCCCTTTATCACGTCTTCGAGCGTAAATTCACCCGTTCGCAACGCTATATCGCAATGGAACACGACTTGAAGCAGTACATCGCCCAACTCCTCCATCATGTTGTCGAGGTCGCCGTCATTGATGGCTTGCACTGTTTCATACGCTTCTTCGAGCAAATTGATGCGAATACTTTCGTGCGTTTGCGCCTTGTCCCAAGGACAGCCGTCGGGAGCGGTGAGCCTTTTCATTATGCGCAACAGCTCCGCAAAGCTCGAATTGTTGCCCCCTTCGACGTAGACCGCAGTATCTACGTCGTATTTTTTTTGTCTGTCGAGGTCTTCAAGCGCGATTTTTTCGCATTTGCTTGCCGTTGCGAGCTCGACTTCCGTTTCGGGCGAATAAAAGCGCAAGAGAAAAAGCTTGACTTCGCTTGCGATATTCCCGTCGTCTATCCCATATATACAAATCGGTAGCAGTGGATCGGGATATAAGGCGCCTATGTCATAAGCGCTCACATACGCGCATGAAGTGGACGGATTCAGCGCCAAATCAAACGGTCCGGGAATGATATTCACTTCCGTACGGCGAGCAAGCTCCTCGACCGAGCTGTCCTTGTATCCGTCCCCGTCCACGCAATAAACGAGCTTGGGATAGCTTTGGTTAAGGCGGATGAGCTCGTCCGCTATCATGGAGTTTAGCTCGTCGAAATTTTGCGCGCGCTCGTATAAAAAATCGCAACTGCCGTTGCAAAGACTTTGCAAAGCCTTTGCGGGCGTAGTTTTCAACGTGCGCAAAATGACCGTATCCGCATTCATAATAGCGTTTAAGCCGCGTTTTGTTAAACTGTCTTTATTGAAACCGAGTCCCACTATCGTAATCATAATATGTTCTCCGAAATATATTCTACCATATTTTTCCGACTCTTGGCAACAAAAATCCGCGAATATATCGAGGACTAATGCAAATACTAAACTCACAAGGAGGAATGATTATGAAGAAGCAAAAGCTTAACTCCGGCGAAATCGCACCGTGGTCGGGAGAATACAATGTTATCTCGTCCAACGGCAGAGTAGTAGGCACTGTCAACGTTTCGAAGGGTGACAGAATGCCCCCTACGCAAAGTAGCGGAGATCACTTTGAGTATGCAGAGTAATCTAATCTAAGGGAAAAGGACGTATCGAAACTTCGGTACGTCCTTTTCTTTATGGACGTTTGTTATATATCGGCTATTCCAAGCAAATAGTCCACACTGACATTATAAAATGCCGCAATATCCGCAAGCAAGGAAAGCGGCGGTTCGCGTTGATCCTTTTCATAGTGCAAATATGTCACGGGATTTATTCCGAGCGCCTCTGCAATTTGCGTTTGCGTCAAATGATATTCTTCTCTTAATTCTTTTAATCTTGTACCCAAAATTGTTTTCATCAAGCCACACTGTATCCTTGACAATATTACCATTTTGGTAGTATAATATGATAAAAACTACCATTTTGGTAATAAAAAGGTTTTTGCGGCAAATTTGGCACATTATTATTTAAGACAACATGTCGAAATAACGCACATTTTATTATTTTAGGCAAAGAGAAGCAAAGGAAGCAATTACTCTCTCTTTTTTCCTTGTTTCTTTTAATGCACGGTCTTGCATTCGCAAGGCCGTTTTTTATACTAAAGAAGGGAAAGAATAATTTCTTTCCCTTCTTACAGTGTTATAGTTATTTAGTCTTATTATTATTTTATGACCTTTGCAACTACGCCGGATCCTACCGTACGTCCGCCTTCACGAATAGCGAAGCGAAGTCCTTGCTCTGCAGCAATAGGATGGATAAGGGTAACGGTCATGGATACGTTATCGCCGGGCATTACCATCTCGACTCCGTCGGGAAGCTTGATAGTACCGGTAACGTCGGTCGTTCTGAAATAGAACTGAGGACGATATCCATCGAAGAACGGAGTATGACGTCCGCCTTCTTCCTTTTTAAGGACGTAAACCTCTGCGGTGAACTCGGTATGCGGGGTGATCGTTCCGGGTTTAGCAACGACCTGTCCACGCTCGATGTCTTTACGATCGATACCACGAAGAAGGATACCTGCGTTATCGCCTGCTTGCGCGAAGTCAAGGGACTTACGGAACATTTCGATACCGGTAACGACCGAAGTCTTTGTCGGCTTGATACCTACGATCTCAACGGGATCCTGAACCTTTATAGTACCACGCTCTACACGGCCGGTAGCAACCGTACCACGGCCTGTGATCGTGAATACGTCCTCGACAGGCATAAGGAAGGGCTTATCGGTGTCACGAACGGGCGACGGGATATATGCGTCGACTGCGTCCATAAGTTCGAATATGCATTTGCAATCGGGGCTGTCGGCATTACCTGCTTGAGCAGCTTCCAAAGCTTTAAGAGCCGAACCTTTGATGATGGGAGTGTTATCTCCATCGAATCCGTATTCGGTAAGAAGATCTCTGATCTCCATTTCGACGAGGTCAAGGATTTCGGGATCATCGACTTGGTCGATCTTGTTCATAAATACAACGATTTTGGGAACGCCTACCTGACGAGCAAGAAGAATGTGCTCACGAGTCTGGGGCATTGCACCATCGGTAGCTGCAACGACAAGGATAGCGCCATCCATTTGTGCTGCACCGGTGATCATGTTTTTAACGTAGTCGGCGTGCCCCGGGCAGTCAACGTGAGCATAGTGACGAGTAGCCGTTTGATACTCAACGTGAGCGGTATTGATCGTAATACCTCTTGCCTTCTCTTCGGGAGCCTTATCGATTTCATCATAACGCATTTTTTCAGCAAGACCCTTTGCTGCGAGCGTCATGGTGATAGCGGCGGTCAATGTTGTCTTACCGTGGTCAACGTGTCCGATCGTACCTACGTTAACGTGCGGTTTAGAACGGTCAAATTTAGCCTTAGCCATAATTTTTTATTCCTCCAATTATTCTTGAATTTTTATTTTATTAAATGATTTTCTCATTAAAGAGCGGTTTTATACGCGGAATTCGTTCCGTCGCATAATTCTTCTTTAATTATACAATGTTTTTTTGATTTTAACAAACGTTTTAAGGCACTTTTTTGTTAAATTTTATTCTTTCTTGCCTCTTTCACCGATAATTTTCTCGGATATGTTGCGAGGAACCTCGGCATAATGGTCGAAAGTCATGGTATAGTCTGCTCTGCCTTGAGTGAGCGAACGGAGAGTGGTCGCATAACCGAACATTTCGGAAAGCGGTATTTCGCTGTGGATCTCCTGCGAGCCGTTTACAAGTTCCATACCAAGCAGATTGCCTCTCCTGGAGTTTATATCGCCCATAACGGCGCCGAGATAATCCTCGGGAGTACTTACATCCACCTTCATGATGGGCTCCATGAGCACTGCATCCGCCTTGCGCATACCCTCTTTGAATGCCATCGAGCCTGCGATAGAGAATGCCATTTCGGACGAGTCGACTTCGTGATAGCTTCCGTCGTAAACGGTGACTTTGAAGTCAACGCATTCGTAGCCTGCGAGCACACCGCTCATTCTTGCCTCGCGGATACCCTTGTCGATAGCGGGGATATATTCCTTGGGAATGGAGCCGCCCACCGTCTTATCCTCGAATACATATCCCGAACCGGGTTCGAGGGGTTCCATGATGATCTTGCAGTGTCCGTACTGACCTTTACCACCTGATTGACGAACGTACTTGCCTTCGACGTCCACTCGCTTACGGATAGCCTCGCGGTAAGCGATCTGCGGCTTACCTACGTTAGCTTCCACCTTGAACTCGCGAAGCATACGGTCTACTATGATCTCGAGGTGAAGTTCTCCCATACCTGCGATAATGGTCTGACCTGTTTCCTGGTCGGTATATGTCTTGAAAGTGGGATCTTCTTCGGCGAGCTTGATGAGCGCCATAGTCATCTTTTCCTGACCTGCCTTGGTCTTGGGCTCGATAGCGACGCGGAT
>CANQUR010000110.1 GCA_947627075.1 uncultured Clostridia bacterium | reverse complement strand
CAATCACTTGATACTACATATCAGCCCAAGTATGGCAGGTTGGTAGTTTTCGCTCCCAATGCATATCCGTGGACGGATATTCAAGCTTGGAATAGATATTGGCCGGCGTTTTCGCCTGCTGGTACAGGATTATCGGAGGTAGATACACAAGCAGCTATTGATTTATTGGTTGGTTCATTCTAATATTAAAAAGAGTCCCTTTGGCATTTATATGCCAAAGGGGAAATTTTATGTGGTTAGGGAGTAATATAACTATGGATTTTACGGTTTTCAGACAAGCATCCAAAACGCGACCCGATGGAACGATAATCTACAAAGGTGAAGATGCTGTGCCGTATGTAGGGAATCATATTTTATTGGTCGCTGACGGATTGGGTGGGGCGGCTGCTATAAGACATCAGTCCTTTAACAAGGAAATGTTCGACGCAAATAAGCTATTCGATATTCTTTTTAACGGAGTCTTTGATGAATATGATCAAACACTTATTGATTATGTCAAATCATCATTTAAGGAGTTTTTGGGAATCAAAGAATGCTACTTTGATAATGTAAATAATATTAAAAAAAGCGGATATTTTGCATCGCGAATAGTGTCGGCCATATTCTTGTATTTGGCTGAAAAAATATTAAAAGACGAAACCTTTCTTTCGCAGTGCAATCAAATTTTTAATAATGAACTAACTTCCGAAAGTAGCAATGAAGTGTTAGAGAAATTTAGCAAGTTTTTCGTAGATAATATAAGCAGCATGCTTCAAAAAGTGTCGAAAAATGCTAATTTAATTTACGAATCGGCTTTTACGGGGTTGGCACTTTTAGGTACAACATTATGTGCAACTATTTACTTTGAGCGTGAAGATAGCGTAAAGGCGTTGTATTTTGTTGCAGGAGATTCAAGACCTTATTTATGGAACGAGACAGGGTTGTATCAGATTTCAGCCGATCAAAAAAGAGCGGATGGGGGTATGACAAATTATGTAAAAGCCAACGGCGATTTCGAAATAAAATGCGAATATAGAAGTTTTGCTAAACCTTGCGTGTTATTCAATGCTTCTGATGGGATATTCGATTCGGAAAAGTTCAGTCTTTCACAACTGGGGCTGGAAAAACTTTTACTGGATACTATTATATCTTCGTCAACAATACAAGAAGTAGGGGCTAAACTAGAAACCGGGTTTCTTGAATGGGGGAATCATGACGACAGTAGTACCATGGCTTTTAAGGCATTTGGATACGATAGTTTTGAATCTTTGCAAAGTACGGCTAGAATGCGTGATGAAAAATTAATGGATGGAATTTTTTCTAAGATACCGGATATTCTCGAACATAATTATATCGATGAATGTTCGAAGAAAATAAATTACGCGGCCATTTGCGAAAATATATGGGAAACATGGCAAGGAGTAGCTGATTATTTTATATCTAAGAACATGGAAAATTACAAATTGGAATTGACAAATATTGATGCTGCTCTTCACGGATGTAAAAATTTATTTGCTTGGCAAAGAGAAGATGCTTTGACTATCCTTGAAAATTATACAAATACCAATGATGCCGATAGAATCTATTTGGATATACTTATGAAAAAACAATCTGTGCCCGAAGAAGTAAAAAAAATTTATGTAATTATTTTGATGGAGGAATATAAAAATTCACGAGAAAAGAACTCGCGAGAAGACGCAGAAAATATTTATTCCAAATTATTGGCAAGAGGAATAAATCTTGATAAATATTCGCAATTAAGCTCTTATGAAAAGATAAGAATAATGAATTGTGTAAATGTAACTATAGATGGACTTGCAACGTATTCGGTTAAGTCAAATCGCCGAAGTGAAATAATAAGAAAAATTCAAGATGAAGCAAAGAGAGAATGGCTTGAAGTTTGCGATTATTCAGGCGATGTATTTACTCTTATAGACTATTTAAAAGCAAATACAATTGTTGATGATGCTTTTGCGGATGAATATATAAGAAGTTTGGGGATTAGCAGATCGTCCGATAACCTCGGAAAATTGCAAAAGGAGATTTTTGAAGAATACGATAGAAATTTTTATGGTTTGATTGAGGTGCGTTAAAATGGAAGTTATTCACGGATACGAATTAATTACGGAATGGAAAAACAGCCAATGCGGTAAAATAGCCAAAGCCCAAAAAGGTAGAAATGTTTATATAATCAAAAAATATCAAACTCCGGTGGAGCCTGTGTTAAACGGGGCGTTGGATGAACGTACTTTTAATTCCAATAAACAAAAATTTGAAAAATTTGTAGCATTGCGTCGTAAAGTAAATAGTGCATTGAGAACTATAACAGGTGACGGGGGAAATATAATTTCGCCTAAAGAGGAATTTATAGATGAGCATCATTATGTAGAAGTTGCGGAATGGGTCGAAGGGGCTGTAAGTGATGATGATTTGGATGGAGTATTGACGGGCTTGTCTTTTGATGTAAAAAAGTTATTGATGTTAACGGCAGCCGGAGCGCTTGCCAGCGTTCATAAGTTAGGTATAATTCATAGTGACTTAAAACTCAAGAACGTATTATTGGCTAAGAATAAGACAAAGAACTATGTCGCAAAACTTATTGATTTTGATAGTAGTTATTTTATTGATGATATTCCTGAAGAAGTTGTGGGAGATATAAACTTTTATTCTCCCGAATTAGGCGCCTATTCGGTGGCGGATGAAGATGACAAAGAAGAACTGGCAAAATATTTAACCGAAAAATCGGATATTTTTTCGTTGGGCCTTATATTTCATAGGTATTTATCGGGAGAAATGCCAACTGCACAGTCATTAAACAGCGTCTTGCAAAAACGAAAAGATAGGGGCAAAACTATCTATTGTTGGAGCATATTGAACGGCGGCTGTGAATTGGCATTAAGTAACAAAATAAAAAATTTGGGGTATAGATGCCTTATACAGGATATGCTATCATTGGATCCCGTAGCGCGTCCGAAAGCCATTGACGTATTGCAAAGGTTAAAAGAGCCGGATATTGTGGAAACTTACGAGAGTTCATGGCCGGAACATAATATTACCATAAATATAGATAAGCTGAAAAGCAATGGTTTTATTGTATTAAAAAAGGTTAATCAAGCCGGCAGAAAAGTTTATTTGCTGATAGATCAAGAAGGCAAAAAAGCGTTCAAGTCAAAAGATGATCTTGTTTCTGAAGGCTTTGCGAGAATTAGCAGAGAGGCGAGATTTTGCGAGACTTGGGCAGAACATGCAATAAAATTTGATGAGACCAAACTGCGACAAAGAGGTTTTGTTGCGTCCGAACAAAAAGAAATGTCCGGAGTCAAAGGATATGAAATGTTCCGCTCGGACGACTCATCTCAATTTTTTACGGTAGGAAATCTTATCGCTATGAAATATGCTGTTGAGGTAACGCCTATTGTCGTCGAAGGATTTTGTAAGCCATGGGATGAACATAAAATTAATTTCGATATAGATAAAATAAAAAAAAGAGGTTATGTCCATAGCGAGCAGAAGATATTAAGCGGAAAAAAAGGATATGAGTTTGTCAAGGCTGACGGGACTTCTCAATTTATTAAATTGGAAATGCTGCTTATACTTGGTATGGCGACCAATTCGAGGTAAATCAAATGTGGAAATGCATGTTTTGCGACCATTATAATGTTGACGAGGCTGATTCTTGTGTTGTTTGCGGCAAGGTTAAATATAATAAAAAAAAGTCAGTAAAATTAACACAACAAATAGCTAAAAATTTAGCAGGGCCGGATATTATTATTCCGAAAGAATTTAATGCAATTGGTAAAAGCGCTTTTAAATCAAGGGATGATATAGAAACCGTAACAATTCATGCCGGAATCGAAAATATCCCTAAAGAAGCATTTTTCGGATGCGTTAATTTAAGAAAAGTCATTTGTTTGGGTGAATTGTCTTCTATAGGATCAAAAGCATTTACAAACTGTGAAAAATTATCTGAACATGATCGGCCATACGCAAAACTTTATATTGCAGATGATGCATTCTCAAGCTCGGAAGATTTGTCGATATTAGATGACTGGATCCTTGAATTGAAAGATTATATAAATAGGTACAATAAAATTATAAATGATTCCAGATTGACGCCCGAAATAATACAAGTTGCTCGCGATAAGGTTATAAGTGTAACTCAAGTGGTTGAATATTTAGAAACATATAAATTACGGATAAAAAAAGGTGTGGCGAATTTTGACCTTTTTGGGACTTATTCGGGTTATTTATTAGCACAAGATAGCGACTTGGAACAAGTCGAGAGAGATGCGGCATCATGTCTGGAAACGGTCATATCGCAAGAGAAAGAAAATGAAGAAAAGGAAGCCGAAAAAATAAAGAGGCAAAGGAAGTTAAAAAAAATAAAAGGCTATGTTATTGGTTTAGGCATAGGCATAGCTGTTTGTATATTGGCAGCCGCAATTTTATCAGTGGTTTTATAAAAAATGGAAAACGAAATAATAGAAAAAATAATAAATTTTGAAGAAATTATTTTTATCGGTTCGTCCGATCCTCAAGAGAAAATAGAAAAAATAATATCGTCAAATCCGAGACTCACATTTTACATAGATGATATTAAATATATCAAAAGCATTAACATGACATTCGGTATTGATTACAAGGTAAAAGTGATTTATAAAAATAAAGATTTAGAATATAAAGACATTTATATGTTATCTACCGAAAACGAATTATTAAGTCTGTTGGCAAGATATGTTGGTAATTATAAATCAAAACTCGCCGTAGTATTTGACTTTGGTATTGATATAGATCAAACGTTTGAAAAATTCAAAATTAAATATTGGACTATGTATCCCAACTTTAGTAGCGCATCAATTTCGGGGTTTTCCGTTCGCAATAAGCATTTTTATATTATTGATTTTGTGTACAGAATCGGCAAAGTTAAATTAAACATGATGGAAAATGAAGTTAAGTCCGAAGTAAACCGTATTTCGCAACTATTATTCAGTGATGACTATCCGCAAGAATTGAAGGTTTATTTGGCACATAATTATTTGGCTACTACAATTACATATTATGG
>CANQUR010000109.1 GCA_947627075.1 uncultured Clostridia bacterium | reverse complement strand
CTGTAGTATCGTACAGACGCGGAATGAGCTGGACAAGCGTCGATTTGCTCGAGCCCGTGCCGCCCAAAATGCCCACCGTCATGCCCGACTTAATGTGCAAGTTTATATCTTCGAGCGAATATCTTTCGGCAGTCTCGGAATATTTGAAACTGACGTTGTCGAGGTCGATAGATCCGTCCTTTACTTCGGTGATTGGGTTTTCGGCTTTTTTGAGCGCGGGCTCCTCGTCGAGCACCTCGCAAATACGCTTTGCCGATTCCGCCGACATTGTGATCATGACATATATCATGGAAAGCATCATGAGCGACATAAGTATCTGCACGCCGTACATTATGAGCGAGGAGATCTGCCCCACATTCACCTTGTCGCCGACTGTTGTTATCGCAAGATAAGAGCCGCCGAACAAAACTACCACCATGACCACATAAAGGCAGAAATTCATGAGCGGCGTGTTGAATGCCGTGATACGCTCCGCCTTTGTAAAGTCGCCCCTTATATTTTCGGCACGCTCGCCGAACTTTTGCTTTTCGTATTCTTCACGCGAAAAGCCCTTGACCACGCGCATACCTCGCACGTTTTCCTCGATTGACTCGTTGAGTCGATCGTACTTTTTGAACACGCGACGGAATGCGGGCATCGCCTTTTTGCCTATAAAGAACAAGCCGAGCCCCAAAATGGGTATGACTACCACAAATGCCAAAGCCAATATGCCGCCCATTGTCGCCGCCATTATCGTGGAGAATATGAGCATTAGCGGCGCGCGAATGGCGGTACGAATTATCATCATATAAGACATCTGCACGTTACCGACGTCGGTCGTCATACGCGTAACGAGCGATGAGGACGAAAATTTATCTATATTGATAAAATTGAAAGTAAGTATTTTCGAGAAAATGTCGTGACGAAGATTCTTTGCAAAGCCCGCAGCCGCCTTTGAACAAGTCACGGCGGCAAAACCTCCGCACGCAAGCGAAGCGAACGCCAAGGCTATAAGTATAGCGCCTATTGTAAGTATGGTATTTACGTCGGCGCCTGCGCTTATCGAATTGATAAGATACGCCGAAATAAACGGTATAAATGTTTCTATCACCGCCTCGCCCACAATAAGCAAAAGCGTAATTATGGACGGCGCCTTATATTCTCTTATACATTTGGCAAGTTTTTTTATCATTCAATCTCTCCTTTCACCATGCCGAAAGCCAAATCTTATCCAAGCAATTCTTTACACCGCAGTAACATTTATTATATAATTTTTATGTGACAAAGATAAGTCATTATGCCGAAAAAATTTGATAAAGGGCGAGTTAATTCCCACTCTGCCCTTTGTAATAAAAATTTCTATCTATTATCTTTTATCTGTTTTTGTTTACGAAATCGATCACGGCTTGATCTTGCAACTGTGCCGACTGCTGAGCGCCGTAAAAGCCGTCGACCACTCGTCCGTCTTTGAACAGAGCCACAAACGGTAAGCCCTTGCCGGACAGCCCGGTAAGGTTTTGATATGTACTTCGCAACTTACCTTCGGGCGATGAAATATCGGTGATACCTTTGAGCTGTACCTTTATTATCCTGACTTCTCCGAGCTTATTATTTTCGGCAAGCCTCTCCAAGCTCGGTCCGAGCGTATTTACACACGGACCGCAATCGGCTGCCCAAAAGTCTACGAGCACAAACTTTTCGCTTTTTACAGCCTTGTCGAAGTTACTTGCCGATACATCCTCGATAACGCTGTAATCATATACGAAATCGACATCGATAGTGGTATTTGCCGAAATATCGAACAAATAAACAAAACTGCTTTCATTCTCATTAAGAGCCGTCTTACGATCGTCGCCGTTTACGGTAAAAGCTTTTACCGAATAGTTATTATTCGGAATGATCTTCAAGGTTACCGATTCGTCCCTTGCGTACTTTTCCTTTTCGGGGGAAACAGTAACACTGCCTTTGGATCTATTGTAATTTAGATCGAGCGTCCAAGCGAAATTTTTAGCGTATAAGCCGCGCTCTTGAAATTCCACCTTGATATTGTAATCTGTTTTACCGACTTTCATATTAAAAATCCCCCGAGAATAGTCCCCGGTGGATTCCATTTTGTTTATCGAATAAAATTGCTGAGTCAAGTCGTTATCGTTTACTATAAAGCTTTTTATTTCGAAGCCGTCGTTTGATATGACTTCGAGCTTCAAGGTCTGTGAATCGTAAAATTTTGTCCTTGAAGCGGTTACCGTGCCTTGAGTTTGTTCGTAATCAAAATTTACGGAATGAACTTCGCCTGTATATTGTTGCACAAAATCGATCAATTGACCTAAATCAAGATATAAGCTTGAATGCTTTTCTCCCACGTCGACACCGTTTTTGAAAAGGATCACACATGGAATGGTATTGCCTTGGTTTTTGTACTTTTGCGCATATCTCAGAAACAAAGTTTTTTCGGTAGTTTGATCGTCGGCTCTATTGCCGATATTGACTTCCGCCACCTTTATTCCGAGATCGGACTCGACAAACTGCGCTATATATCCTTTCATTTGCACGCAAGGACCACACCATGGCGCCCAAAAATCCACAAGTACGTAGTCGTTATTTGCAATTATCCAATCGAATCTCTTTGCCGATATGTCGGCGATCTCGGTAAGATCGTCCGGCACAAACGTCGCCTTCAAAACGGTATCGGCTGAAATCTTGAATGAATATTGCCCGTCCTTGAGCGCAACGCTCGTACAGTCGACATCGTCAACGAAAAATGTTTCGATCTCATAGCCTCTGTCGGGCGTGATGGCGACTACGATCTGTTCGCCGACGGCAAACTTATCCCTATCAGTTACGGAAAGTTCTATTTTGCCGTTTTTACCCACATCCTTTGTGATATTGAGCACATATGTTTCGGGATTAACGACCGACTTTTTGAAATCTACGACGATAGACGCGTCGCCGCTTACCGTAAACGTATACGAGCCGTCCTTTACCTCGCCGAGCTTATCTTCGCCGTTTAAGGTAAATTTGGAAAGTTCGAACTCCTCGGCGGGCTCGAAGGTTATAACGGCATTTTCGCCTTCCTCGTATTTGCCGTCCGCTTTATTGAGCTTCACCGTTCCGTTTTGTCTGTTGTACGACTCTATCTTTATGGTATATATCGTCGTATCATCATTGCCACCGTTATCACAGCCTACGGCTATTGCGGCAACAAGGCAAAGCGTCAAGCATAAGGCAAGAAATATCTTAAGTCTTTTTGCTTTCATATTTTGTCCTCCGAAATATCCCTATTTTTGCAAAGCCCACCTTTTTCGGGTGGGCGCAAAAATCGGAGTTAAATAATTATCTGTTTTTTGCAATAAAGTTTAATACGTTTTGGTCTTGCGTATTTTGATCCGGAAAAGCTCCGTTGAAGACATCTACCGCCTCTCCGTTTTTGAAGAGAACCACAAACGGGAAACTACCTACGTTATTCAAAGCCTGAGTGTATCTGTTCTTTATTTTGTAAGCATTGGAAGATGTATCCGTCTGAAAAGATCTGAGTTGGACTTTTATTATCCTAACGTCGGCAATGGGAGCCTTGCCCGCAAGTCGATTCAAACTCGGTCCCATAATATTTAAGCAGGGTTTGCAATCGGTTGCCCAGAAATCGCAAAGCACGATATCCGCGCTGTTTATAGCCATTTGGAATGCGTCCTCGGTCACATCATACGGAAAATTGGTGATTACCGTAGTATCGAATTGAACATCAACCTTTATTGTGGAATTTTGTGTGATATTAAAGGTATATGTATATTTTAAATTGCTTCCCGAAACGTCGCCGACATGCTCCTCGTTATTTACAAGCAAAGAAACAAGCTTGAAATCGTTGTTGAGTTCGATCGACAAGGTAACGCTTTCGTTATTTGCGAATTTCGACCTATCGGGCGTGATATTGACGTAGCATTTATTATTGTCATATTCGCAATTGAGGTCGTAAATGTAGTCGGTATTGGAATTTGTGCCTTCCGTTTGGAACAAAGCGCGTACCGCGGTATCCTTATTGACCGTGAATTTATACGAGCCGTGCGTATAATCCTTGGTAGTCGTCATATTGTTCGCTTTGATAAATTGATCGGTAATATCGGCGTTATTTACATAAAGCTTCATTATCTCATAGCCGGGCTTGGAAGTAACGGTCATGGTCACTTCGCCACCGCCTGCTACCTTCTCTTTATCAAAAACGACAGTGCCCTTCGACTGATCGCATTCACTTACCGATACCGTATATTCGGTTTTACCTTTATTGTCGCAAGCGACAAAAACTGACATACAAACGCTCAATACAAGCGCCAAGCTCAACAGCATAAGCATGAGTTGTTTCGATTTTTTCATGATATATCTCCTTGACAAGATTTTGCTACGATAGACCTCAAGCGCCTCGCGATCGTCCGTAGCGTATATATTATATGATAATACATTTTCGCCTATTTGTCAAGTATTCTCTGTATAAAAATCATTTGAAAATATGAACATACTTATACGCATATTTTGCCATAAGCGTAGAGAGGCCATAAGGAAATAGCATTATAAGTCAAAAAGCGACCATATGTTTCCGAATACGCGGTCCGCTTTTTTGTACAATAGCAGTCGAGGTGAAATCATGAACGAAACAAGATCGCAACTTCGCATCATTACCGCTCTTTTGGTAATTGTAATCGCCCTTGCGGGCGGACTGTTCTTTTATATGCCGACGGCGACGAGCGCCTCGGGCACGCCGAACACGCAACCGACAGTTCCTCAACATCAACGGATACGTGAAGCGGAAATAAGCTTGGATCCTTCACTCCTATTCTATCAGACCTTCGGCGGAAGCGGAGATGAACAGATAGTGGACGTATTTCATAACGACGGTATAATATACATATTCGGCAACACGACGTCAACCGATCTGGACTTCGATCGCGCAGGCGCTTTCCTTTGCAAAACGGACAAAAACGGCAAAACGCTCGGATTCTATACTTATATCGGCACGCTCGTAAAAGTAACGCTGTATGAAGGCGGTTTTGCGCTCGCGCTCGAAAGGGACTCCTCGCCCGTAGCGATCGCGGTCGGCTATAACGGAGAAGAACTCGTATCCACGGCTATACCTTCCGCTCGCGACGAAAAAACTTTGGACATCAAATATACGGACGACGGGTATTTGTTCATAACCGCGCTCGT
>CANQUR010000108.1 GCA_947627075.1 uncultured Clostridia bacterium | reverse complement strand
GGCAAGAACAATGCGTTTGACTCCGAGCTTTGCCCAAAAAGCCGCCGAATACTTATTTGTAGTATTCGCTTGCGTGCTCAAATGTATGGGCAGATCTGTTGTGTCTTTTATGAGATCGATTATACCGGGATCGCTTACAATGAGTCCGTCCACACCTATGCTTTCGAGAAAAACGAGATATTCCTTTAATCCGATAAAATCGCGATTATGTGCGAATATATTTACCGTGACATAGATTTTTTTTCCTTTCTCGTGAATAAGCAATGCCGCTTCTTTTAGTTCGTCATAGCTGAAATTATCGGCAAAAGCGCGAAGCCCGTAGCTTTTGCCCGCAAGATAGATCGCGTCCGCACCGAAATGCAACGCGCATAGAAGTTTCTCTTTATTTCCCGCAGGTGCAAGAAGTTCTATCATAAATTATTTTCCTTATATTTTCTTCGCTATTTTAATGTCTACGAATACTTAACGACACTCCGTCGCCTACCGGCAACACAGACGTCATGAAATCATCATCTTGCGAAACAGCGCGTATAAATATATCGAGCGCATTGACTATGGTCGCCTTCTTTTTTATCATTTCCGTTTCGCCGCTCACCATTCCGTTAAATAACACATTGTCGCAAAGCAAAATACCGTCGATCGCAAGCATACGCTTTAGATATGGCAAATATTGGATATATCGAGTTTTAGGTCCGTCCATAAATATGAAGTCGAATTCGCCGCTAAACAAAGGAATGATCTCGTTGGCATCACCGAGATAGGCGGTCACACGATCTTTGTATCCGGACGCTTCGAAAAATTCGTTCGCCTTTTTATATGAGGATTCTTCCGCCTCGATGGTATATAGGTGCCCTTTACAAGCGCCCAATATCACGTGTGAGCTGTAACCTATTGCAGTACCTATTTCCAAA
This sequence comes from uncultured Clostridia bacterium, assembly GCA_947627075.1. GTDB lineage: Bacteria > Bacillota > Clostridia > Christensenellales > Pumilibacteraceae > CAG-552. Next base: position 4,347 of record CANQUR010000108.1, on the reverse strand, counting down.
ATTTTTTTCGGCTGCTTGATATAGACCATTTGCCTTAAAAAAGCAGCCGTTTCGGGCAAAAGCACAGGGATGATATTTTTATCGGCATATTCGAGAATTCGCAAAATATTGTCGTCCCTTTCGGGCGGCAATACAGAGCGAATATAGATGGAATTTGCACCCGGAGTTTTGAAGGGCATAAACTACTATACTTCCAAAATTTGAGTAATTATCATCGGATTGCGTTTTGTCTTGCGAAAGACGAAATTTTTAAGCTCTTTACGTAGCGAAGTCTTTGCGTTGTTCCAATCCTCTTGAGCCTTTATGTCAAGCCCGATAAAGACATCCTTCACTATATCCTTTGCCGCCTCGAGAAGTTCGTCCGTATCCGTCGTATAAGCGAATCCTCTCGAAGTCATCTCTATCTTTTTTACCTCACCCGCAGACTTATCCACACATATAGCCGTTATGAGCGCTCCCTCTTGAGCAAGATGCTTACGATCGCGAAGCACTAAACTTCCCACTTCGCCCACACCAAGTCCGTCGACAAGCAAAGCGCCCGATTGAACTCGTTCGCACAGCCTAAAGCCCTTTGTGCCTATTTCCACGACATCGCCTATATCGGTGATGATAATATTGGATGGGCGCATACCCATGGATATTGCAAGGTCGGCATGTTTCTTTTGATGTCGATGCTCGCCATGTACGGGTATGAAATATTTGGGACGTATGAGCGAATGGATGAGTTTAAGTTCCTCGCGACAAGCATGTCCGCTGGCATGAACTTCGGCAAGACTTTCGTAAATTACCTTCGCTCCGTGCCTGTATAAATTATTGATGACCGTATAGATCATGCGCTCGTTGCCCGGTATGGGCGACGCGGAAATAATTACAAGGTCATTGTAATGCAGTTTGATCTTCGATTCGTCGTTGGCTATACGGGTAAGCGCGCTCATGGGTTCACCTTGGCTTCCCGTAGTGATGATCATAAGCTCTTTGTCGTCGTACTTATTTACGTCGTCCACATCGACAAGATTTTGCGAGTCTATCTTCAACTCGCCTATCCTTTGAGCACAATCGACAATATTGAGCATACTGCGACCTGCAAAGACGACCTTGCGTTTGTACTTTGCGGCAAGATCCACAAGCTGTTGAAGTCTGTGAATATTTGAAGCAAAGGTAGTTACAAAGACACGGCTTTCGGTGTTTTCCTGTAATATGCCGTTAATGGATTTACCTACTGCGGTTTCGCTCAATGTAAAGCCCGGACGCTCGACGTTTGTACTTTCGGCAAGGAGCAACAGTACTTCTTGCTTCCCGAGCTCGGCGATACGGCTGAGATCTATAATATTGCCTTGAACGGGCGTATAATCTACCTTAAAATCACCGGTATGAAAAACCATTCCAAGCGGTGTGGAGATAGCGAGCGCACAACTGCCCGCTATAGAATGGCTGACATTTACGAATTCGACTTTGAATTTACCGAGCGGAACGACCGATTGCGGTTTTATGACATTAAGCTTGGCATTTATCTTCGCTTCTCGAAGTTTGGCTTCAAGAATAGCTATAGTGAGCTCTGTGCCGAATACGGGAACGTTCAGATCTTTCAAAATATACGGCAATCCGCCTATATGATCTTCGTGACCGTGCGTAAGAACTATACCGCGCACCTTGTCCTTATTTTCAAGCAGATATGTCGGATCGGGAATTACAAGATCGACTCCGGGCATATCTCCGCCCGGAAACGTCGAGCCGCAGTCAATAACGACGATATCCTCGCCAAGCTCCAGCGCGGTCATATTTTTACCAATTTCGCCTACGCCCCCAAGAAAAATGACCCTGAGGACAGGCTTGTTGTTTGTTGCAGACAAAAGTACCTCCGAATAAAATTGGTATTCGATTTTTTATGTTGATAATATTATACGATATTCGGCGGCAAAAAACAACTTATTTACTTACTAAAAGCGAACTTTTTTTGAAAAATTTAGTATTAAGAGGCGAATCATTTATATCGATAGCGTAATCTCCGCTCAAAATACATTGGCTATGCCTACCTCGTACTATCGTGCCGTCCAAAACGACACACCTATCGAGTATTGCACCCGACGCTATTCGGCAATCTCGTCCTACCACGCAACCGCTTATGCGCCCCACTATGCTTGCGGATTGCGAAACCAAGCTTATATCGGATCCGCCCAAAAGGTCGGAATCCTTCTCAAAAAAACCATTGTAAACAAACGGGAAGAAGCCGCCCTTTTTCATGTCCATATTCGCCTTGTAATAGCTTTTGTAATCGCCTATGTCGCTCCAATAACCTTGATGCTCATATACACCTATTGTGCCTTTTGCAAGCACGAACGGAAACAGATCTTTTGAAAAGTCATACAAAATATTGTCCGGAATATAGTCGAGAACGTACTTATTTATTATATATACGCCTGTATTTATCCAAGTTTTGCCTGTCATATCTTGGGGCTTCTCATAAAAACGACGTACAAAACCATCCTTATGCTCCACTACGCCGTAAAGCCAAGGAGTATCCGACATGGTTATTGCCATTGTAACATCCGCCCCGCTCTTGACATGCTTAATATACATTTCGCTCAAATTTATATTATTTAGCCCGTCTCCGCTTATAACGATAAAAATATCGTCAAGATATCTGCTTGCATTCTTCACTCCTCCCGCCGTGCCCAAAGGCATTTCTTCGACGCTATATCTTACGTTAAAGCTTTTGTAGCCTTGCGCATGACTCGTTATCTTTTCGGGCAAATATGCAAGAGTGAGAGTCACATCGGTTATGCCATAATGATTCAGTTGTGCAAAGCAGTAGTCGAGCATAGGACGATTTGCGACAGTAAGCATGGGCTTGGGTAAATTGTCTGTAAGCGGCGCAAGTCTTTTCCCGAATCCGCCGCATAAAATAACTGCATTCATTTGCAGTTAGTATCTTTAAGAGCAAGAAAATTTATGCAAAAACGATCTTGTTTGCTGTAGGATCCACTGCTCCTCATAGCGAGAGAAAGAAAGATCTCCCTCGTTAGCGGAAAATCTCTCTTCGGTCTATCTATGCATTTTTTATACCAGACTCGTCTTGCTTAAAATGACATTACTTACTGCTCCGAGCCCCGCGGCGAACAAGGGACCTCCGAGAACGCAGAGCACGACGTTGAACGCGCCCGAATTTAGCGGCGTCATCATGGGGATCATTGTAAACAGGAGCATTCCCGCCGCGAGAGAGCCGAGGATAGAGAGCCACATTTTTTGCTTCCCGACGGTTGCAAGCGTCAAGGCAATCGACACAAATACGAGTGCGAAGAAGATTTTGCTTATCATGCAGGCAACGATCCCGCCCGCGCTTGCGCCTACTTCCGCAAGGTCGAAGGAAAGTCCCGCGATCCCACCGCCAATCATTGCTCCGATGAAGTACAAAAGGAACATTCCCACCGATGCCGCAAACAGCACGATTGTTTTGGAAAGGACATAATCGGTCTTTTTCGCGCGCACCGTGAATAGATTCTTGACGTATCCGCTGCGGAAGTCCTCGCCCACGAACAGGCAGACGAAGATCGCCACAAGGAAGTACAAGAGGTTGATATTGCACATACTTGTAAGATCCATGCTCATGGCGCTTCCGCCCGCCGAGCCGATCGCTTGCCAGACGTTTGTAAATGTTTCAACCGTTTCTTCCACACCCGTCTGCGGGTTTAAGGTCGTCCCACCCATAAAAGAAGTCATCACAAGTATCAAAATGGGAAGTGCAAGGCTGACGCCGAGCATGATCCATACGGTGGGCATTGTGAACATTCTGCGCGCGTCCACTTTAAGCATGGTTTTAAGGCGTTTTCCGAAATTGTTATCTTTAAGACCGTCCATTTTATCTGCCCTCCTGCATAAGATCAATATAGTATTCTTCGAGGCTTATTTTTGCCGTGCGAATTTCCGTTACGACAATGCCGAAATTTTCGAACAAGGACCCCGCAACTTTTTCCGCCGAAGCTCCGCCGTAGACGCGGATCTCGCCCGTCGCCTCGTCCATATCCGCTCGTCCGAACTCCCGCGTGAGGATCGCCCGTGTCTTTTCTATCTCGTCCGTTTTGAGGGCTACATAGGTCGGGCAATCGGCGCCCAGCTGTTCTGCGGTCATTTCCCGTAGCATCTTTCCGCCGCGTATAATGCCGTAATGGGTAGCAATTTTTTCAAGCTCCCCCAAAATATGCGAGGAAATGAGAACGGTCGTGCCGCGTTTGGAAAGGTCGGTCAGAATTTCCCGCATAATGCGCATTCCGTCGGCGTCCAGCCCGTTTATAGGCTCGTCAAGAACGAGAAGTTTTGGGCTTCCGAGAAGCGCAAATGCAATGCCTATAC
>CANQUR010000107.1 GCA_947627075.1 uncultured Clostridia bacterium | reverse complement strand
ATCAAGGCGGGGATGACTTGCCACGAGGCGGATTCTTTTGCACGCGAATATATCACGGCGCATGGATTCGGTGAATTTTTCGGACATTCTCTCGGGCATGGAGTGGGGCTGGAAGTTCATGAGTTCCCCCGACTGAAAAAAAGTTCCGATATAGTTCTCGAGCCCAATATGGTTGTTACAATAGAGCCGGGTGTGTATATAGAGGATCTCGGCGGAGTCAGGATCGAGGACCTTGCGGTAGTCAAAGAGGACGGATTGTTAAACTTAACAAATTTCGATAAAAATATAAACTTATAAGGAGTGTTTTATGATAGAAGCAGGAGATTTCAGAAAAGGCGTTACCTTGGAAATAGATGGCAAAGTTTATGTTATTGTGGATTTCCAACACGTAAAGCCGGGCAAAGGCGCAGCATTTGTGAGGGCGAAGATAAAGAATGTCATCACGGGACAAGTTCTCGAGCAAACGTTCAATCCGTCGGATAAGTATCCACTCGCTCACATCGAACGAAAAGAGATGCAATATTCTTATAACGACGGCGACCTTTATTACTTTATGGACATGGAGTCGTTTGAGATGATCCCGTTGAACTATGACGTTTGTGCCGATGCTCTCAAATATATAAAGGAAGAAATGATGGCGACCGTTCAATTCTATAAGGGTAGCGCTTTCAGCGTGGAGGCGCCCAACTTTGTCGAACTTGTCGTTGCCGAAACCGAACCGGGTATTCAGGGCGATACGTCCAAAGCGGGAAATAAGCCGGCTAAACTCGAAACGGGAACAAGCATTCAGATCCCCTTGTTCATCAATCAAGGAGAAAAAATCAGAGTGGATACTCGTACCGGAACGTACATGGAACGCGTGAAATAAAATTTCCGTTCGCTTTACAAACTTAAAGCAGATAAAAAAATTTACCGAACGACTTGCGTCATTCGGTAATTTTTTTCTTGCGTTTGCAAGAAAAAGAGGGAGAGTATTTTGTACATAGAATAAAATAATCTATGTACATAATATGGTTTTATACTATCATACAAATGTGAAAAAGTCAACCGAAATACATTGAAAAAATAATTTTTTTTGAAATTTAAGACGATTTCTGCCATTTTTTGTCGCTTTCTTGTTAAAAAAAAGTACATAGAATATTTTATTCTATGTACATTTTTATATAACACAAAAAAGGGAAAACGGAATGTATTGGGTGCTATGGCTTCTTATGGGGGGAATGTTTGAGGGGCTTTTTTGTGCATTCGTTTTATCCGAAACGGTAAAGAAAACCTTTGATATAATAAAAGGCGAATATTCTTTTAAGACAAAGCTATTGCGACTGGCATTGATGTCAGTCACTTTTGCTTTTACGCTGGTCGTGCTCGTTTTTATAATAGCTACATTCGTGTATCGAGCGAGCAACGGCTTTTATATAGGTTCCGATGAACGAGTACGGGCGATAATAGGCTGGCCGTTTTACTTTTTTTTGTTGACGCCGATAATTTTCATCGCCATTTTTTCGATAAGAGTAAGGGACTTCAAGGTCGGATTAGGCGCTACAGATCAAACAAAGCCGATCCGAAAAAAGATCGTATGGGTCAGACCGAGCCCCATACGCAGCTTATGGATAGCGATATTTGTTTTTTTGGTTGCAACCGTTTTGGCGGCGAGCATATGCCTGGCGATGCCGCTCAATTATGTATTGATCAAGCTGTTTACCGTTGCGTGGGCAAAAAAAGTATTGTTGGTTTTTGTGACTGTCGAAATTGTCGTTCTTCTCGCACTGGCGATCTGTTTCCGAAAAAAATTCAAATGGTTTTCGACGAGCAAATATATAGCGCCCGCCGTTCTTTTTGCGTTGCTTATCGGTTGCTTGATATTGTTCACGACGTCGAATAGTCGATGGGTAGACGAGGTATTCATGTGGATAGGAGCGACTGCATTTATATTTATCTTGGTCGCAGGTGTGATCGTTTTTGCGTTCTATCGATGCAGATTAAAGACAGCATCAAAAAATAACGAGACAAAAGGAAAAATTATAAAAAAGAAAGAGAGATCATGAAAAATTTATTGTACTGTGTTTCACTTAATGACGTGTGGGAGCTGATAAAGAGCCCCAAATTTATTATCGTATATATGGCGATAATGGTAATTTTGATGTTGCTCATAGTGGTTGCGGCAATGATCAACGAAAAAAGGCTGGCTTCCCTCAACGAGAAGCTCGAGGAGAGCTTGGAGAAGGTGCAAAGCAAGGAACGAGCTTCGCGTTTCGAAATGCTCAAAGCGATCGATGAAAAAATGCTCGACTTGCCCGAAAAGCAATTTAGCGATGATGTGACTCTGAAAAGCTTTTGCGAGCAATTCAGAGCATATGCGGCGAACAAGCTCAATCTCTATTATGATATATCCATCATACGCGAATTCGTTTCGGGGCTTGCCGTTTCGCACTTTATCATATTGCAAGGTATGTCGGGAACGGGTAAGACGTCGCTGGCGTTTGCGCTCGGGGAGTTTATCGACAATCCGTCTCTTGTGGTTCCCGTTCAGCCCATGTGGAAGGAGCGATCCGACCTTATAGGCTACTATAACGAATTTACAAAGCGCTTCAACGAAACGCCGCTATTGCAAAAGATGTACGAGGCGAACTTAAATAAAGGAATGTTCGTGACCATTCTCGATGAGTTGAATATAGCGAGAGTGGAGTATTATTTCGCCGAATTCCTCTCGCTTATGGAGATACCCGATCCGGAACTCCGCTACCTTGAAATAGTCCCCGACAAGTGGGATAACGATCCTCAAGGACTTAAAAACGGCAGCATAAAGCTTCCCGAAAATATGTGGTTTTTGGGCACGGCAAACAACGACGATTCCACATTTGCCATATCCGACAAGGTGTATGACCGAACCATGATAATCGACCTTGACCAAAAGTCGGACGCATTTGTCGCCCCCGAAGTGTCTCCTGTGCCCATAAGCGCGCAACACTTTCGTGACCTTGCCAAGGAAGCGTGCAAAAATCCCATGTCGAAGCAAAATGTCGATAAGCTCGAAAAGCTCGACGCCTATATCAACGAAAAATTCCATATATCGTTTGGTAATCGTATAATGAGACAGATCAAAACCTATTTGCCCGTATACGTAAGTTGCGGCGGAAGCGAACTCGATGCCCTCGACGACATACTCGCAAAGAAGGTATTAAGAAAGCTCGCGATGCAAAATATGTCCTATAGACGCGGCGATGCGGACGAACTGATAAGTTTTATAGATTCTTTATTCGGCGAAGGCAAGATGACGCGTTCGATAGCTTACATACGTTCGCTTGTTAAATAAGGAGGCACAATGTCAAATTCGTTGACTCTTTATAGGGCGATAAGGCAATTGAACGAACTCGGCGACGAAAAACAAAGAGCGGCAGTCGAAGCGCTCGCGTCCGTAAAAGACGTCGTTACCGTTACAAGGACTACGGTCAAAGCGGACGACGAATGGATAAACGCCGTCGAAAAGGGACTTGATTTTATAGGCAAAGCGTTGGAAGAAGAACGTCGATTTATTCGTTCCAACGGCGAAGTGTTGCCGATAGAAAAGATAAAACGCGTATCCAAGGAATCCATACAGCATTTGGCGCGTCACAGCGATCTTGTAAACAAGGAGATCACCGACGAAATAATCCCCGACAAGCTTTACTCGGTGGAACGACTCAATGATTATGCCACGTATGAGAACAGGTTTTTGTATATGCTTTTGAATATGGCAAAAGATTTTGTCACGCGTAAATACGAAACGCTTTCAAAAAGCGAAGCATATGGCAGTGTAATAAAAACCAATAAAAACGTTTCGGTGGGCGAACGACGATTGAGCGTAAATATGACCGTTTCGGAAATCAGAGAGGCGAAACCGGACGAGGCGATAAAACGCGTAGACAAACTCTTGCGTTCGATCGGCTTTTATCTTCGCTCGCCGATAATGACGGAAGTGTCCAAGGTCGATACCATACATTCGGGCGTGACACTGAACAATGTGCTACGTATGGACAAAAACTTCGTGGAAGCGGTCGCTTTATACGACTTTTTGCTTTCATATGACAAGGAAGGCGTCATCAAAAACGTCGAGACCGAAACGTTGACGGGAACGGAACTTTCACGTGCGCTCGCACTCACCTCGTATATGCAAATAGAGCTTGCCGAGAATTTCGCTTCGGCAAACGAGAGCGAATTGCTCGAAACGGCGAGGAGAGAGGAAAGTGAAGAATTCGATAGGCTCAAAAGGGATATGCCAAAAGAGGATGCCGAAAAAATTATCGTACGTCTTATTAAGCGCATTCAAGAGCTCGAGACCGTGTCACGTGCGGCACAATCCGTTCGTGCAAGGTCGAACGAGCAAACGGCAAAAATTTCCGAGCTCGAGGCGGAACTTAAAGCTTGCGGCAATTCATTGAACGAGCAAATCGGACGCGCGAATGAATTGTCGATAGCATTGAAGGATGCGGAACTCGCATATTCGGAGAAACTGAAAAAGCTCGAAGCCGATGCCGAAACGGAACTTAAAGAGAAACAGCGTGAGATAGATCGAGCAAACGAAAGAAATCTCTTGCTTGCGGCTCAACTCACCGCTTTAAGGGGCGATGACGCTCAAAAGACGACATTGTCCGAAGAGGAATTCAATGAACTCGAGCGAGAATACGAGGCACTCGGACGCCTTTTAAGCAAAGAGTGGAAGGGTGTGAAGCGGAATTTGAGACGAGAAATGCTATCCGAAGTAAAAAACAGTATATTTGCAAAAAGGCAAAGTGTAGATCAAAAAGAGGGTATCGGTAAAGAAGAAAAATGAAAAAGAGATTCAATATTTTTTTGATAATATTGCTTACCGTAGTTGCGCTAATAGGCGGTTCTTTGATAGCGATAATGATATATCTGCAATCGAAGAATTTGCTGGAAACGGCGATCGAGACGGTATTCAATTATATCACACTCGGTGCAAACAGCACCTTGATAATATTCTGGGGTATGCTTTTGCCTATCATTTTGATAGCCTTTTTGATATTCACACTATTGAGAGCGAAAAAAGTCGGCAAAGTGACAGATCCCTACGAAAACGGAATAAAGCTCGTCATAGAGCAAGAGCGTAAGGCAATGATCGAAAGGGAACAAAGCTTCGGCTTATTGAAAGAGGGTGACGGCGAGCCCGCTTGTGACGATACAGGTTCATTGAAGGAACTTTGCGACGGCTTCAGAGCGTTCGCCGCGGCAAATCTCAATTTGCATTTCAGCGCATCCGAGGTAAGGGAGTTCGTGTCCGGGCTTGCGACATCTCATCTCA
>CANQUR010000106.1 GCA_947627075.1 uncultured Clostridia bacterium | reverse complement strand
CCATAGGGCTCGTTATTCCCGAACTCAACGGCAAACTTGACGGCGCCGCTCAACGCGTTCCCGTGGCTACCGGTTCGCTTACCGAACTCGTTGCCGTTGTAAACGGAACAGTTACCGCCGAGGACGTAAACAACAAGATGAAAGCTTCGGTAACTCCTTCCTACGGTTATACCGACGAACAGATCGTTTCGTCCGACGTTATAGGCATGACTTACGGTTCGCTCTTCGATGCAACTCAAACGAAGGTCACACCGCTCGGCGACAAGACGCTCGTCAAGGTCGTTTCCTGGTATGACAACGAAATGTCCTATACCTGCCAAATGGTAAGGACTATTAAGTATTTTGCCGAACTCAAGTGATCGAGATACGTTCGATCGTACAGCCGACGCCCGATGAGCGTCGGCTTTTTCGTATGAAAAAAGCGACAAAGCTGTTTGCCTTGCCGCTTTTTGTAATTCCGATTAGTTGCAATCCTTCGTGGTAGAAGATTTCTTGCCGCTTGTTTTGCCGGACTTTGCCTTGCTCGAGCAAGATTTAGTCGACTTCTTGGAATCGGTCTTGGTGTTTGCCATTTTTGTATCCCTCCTTATGTAGTTTGCAAGTATAGTATGAGCCTATACAAGCAAAATATACTGTAAAAAAATAACTACAAAAGCCTATGCTTTATGGCGTAACCCTCGAGACTGTCCTTATCGCTGACTTCTATACAGCTTATATTCAAGCATCCCAAGATCGCGCGCAATGCAGCCGCACCTTGCAATATAGTTTTGCGACGTTGAGAACTTAAGGTAGGGAATTCTTTACCCGCTTTAAGCTCGTTTATAAGATTTGTTATGTCGTGAGTATACAGATAGTGACCGTTTACCTTTTCCGTATCATATTCCTTTAGCTTCAAATCCATGGCGGCGAGGGCTGTCGCAGTTCCTCCCACGACTAAATATATGTCCGCAATGAAGGCATTGATGATATAATTCTTCTTTACATATCTATCTATTGCTATAAGATCGTCGCCGAATTGGTCTTTCAGCGTCACGCAACCGAATGGGAGCGAGTTTGAATATGACGGCTTTAAGTCTTGACCTTGTACGGTCTCGCAGCTCGCTCCGCCTAGGTCGATAACGTACGCCGCTTGATCGCTGTCGCATTTCATTGTGGCGCCGATAAAGCTTATTTCGGCTTCTTCTTGTTCGGAAATGACGTCGACGCATAGCCCCGTGTTTTCTTTTACTAGCTGCAAAAATTCTTCTTGATTTTGCGCTCTTCTGACGGCTGCCGTGGCAAAGGCATAACAATTGCCGTTTGCGTTGTTGCACAAAAGCTGTATTGCTTTTACCGTTCTGTCCATGGCGGCTTTATCGAGCCTGTCGTCCGTCATGTTTTCGGCGAGGCGAGTAGTGATCACCGTCTTTTGCCCGAAGGTGTACATTCTTACCGAATTGCTTCCAATATCTATGATATTATTTTTCATTTGGCATCCTCTATAAAAAAAGCCCGATGCTTTCGGGCAAAAAATTACTTTACATCAAATGCTTTTTCGTCACGACCCTTCATATTAAGGTATTCGCGCGCAAACCAATCCAGATATTCGCTACTTTCGAGTTCCGCGATATCCTTTGAATTTTGTTCGATCTGGGCGTCGACTTTTGCGATCTGTTGCTCGAGCTTGTTCTTTGCCGAATTGGCATTTGCAAGCTTGACCAAATTCATGGTCAAGGAAATGGCAAGCAAAAATATCAATATCACGGCGGATACGGTGATTATTTTTATTACTTTGGCTTTAGAATCCATATCTATTTCCTCCGATTGAAATATTTTAACATATATCGAAAAAAAAGTCAACAATTTTCCGAAAAGTATAATAATTTATTTGACAAATATATCGTAGCATGCTATATTAAGGCAAGTTTAATAAAAATAAACTTTCTGTTTATTTTAACGAAACTCATTAAACTTTTTGTTTAATATTTGTGACGAGGAAGTAATTTTATGGAACTCGGTATAAAAATCAAAGATTTAAGACTGAAAAAGGGGCTGACGCAAGAGGAACTTGCGTCGCGGTGCGAGCTTACAAAGGGCTATATAAGTCAACTCGAAAATGACCTTACAAGCCCGTCCATAGCCACTCTCAACGACATTTTGACTACGCTCGGCACCAACTTAAACGAATTCTTTTCGGACGACGAGTACGAGCAGACTGTATTCAAAGAGGACGACTATTTTGAAAAGGACAGCGACGGGAGCAAGCTTCTTTGGCTTGTCCCGACGGCTCAAAAGAACATGATGGAGCCGATAAAGCTCACTTTGAAGCCGGGAGCCGAAACCGAACATGACATACCTCACGAAGGGGAAGAATTCGGTTATGTGCTGAAAGGAAAAATAAAGCTGTTTATAGGCAAGCGAGAAGCGGAAGCGGTAACGGGCGAAAGCTTTTATTTCAAAGCGGACCGCACTCATTATATAAAGAACATAGGGAACGAGGTCGCGATAATAATATGGCTGTCGTGTCCCCCCAATTTTTGATGGACGGAGGAGCACAATGAAAGAACAAAAGACCTTTGACAAGATAATAGAAGTCAAAAACATCACAAAGAAATTTGATGATACTACGGTCATCGACGACCTCAATTTGTCTATAAAGCGCGGACAATTCGTCACCTTGCTCGGTCCGAGCGGTTGCGGCAAGACTACGTTGCTTCGCATGATTGCCGGGTTTACCGAGCCTACAAGCGGGCAGATCTTCATCGAGGGGCAGGACGTGACGGCAATGCCTCCGTATAAACGTCCGGTAAATACCGTGTTCCAAAAGTACGCGCTTTTTCCTCATCTAAACGTTTTCAAAAACGTCGCTTTCGGACTCAAACTCAAAAAGATCCCGAGCGGAGAAAAAAAGGCGAAGGGCGGAAAAGAACAGGACGTCATGCGCAAATTCACAAAAGCCGAGATCGAGGAAAAAGTCAATCGTGCGCTCAAACTTGTGGGACTTGAAGATTACGGCTACCGCGATATAAACTCGCTTTCGGGCGGACAGCAGCAAAGAGTGGCGATAGCTCGCGCTCTCGTTTGCGAACCCAAAGTTCTTCTTCTCGACGAGCCGCTCGGCGCGCTCGACCTCAAAATGCGCAAGGAAATGCAGATCGAGTTGAAAAAGATGCACCGCGAACTAGGCATAACCTTTATATTCGTCACTCATGACCAAGAAGAAGCGCTTACCATGAGCGACATCATTGTCGTCTTAAACGATGGCGTAATTCAACAAATAGGCACACCCAAGCAGATATACGACGAACCTGCAAACGCGTTCGTAGCCGACTTTATAGGCGAAAGCAACGTGCTTTCGGGCATAATGGAAAGAGACTTTTCGGTATCTTTCCTCGGCGCGCATTTCGAATGTGAGGATAAGGGTTTCTCTAAAAATGAAAAAGTCGATATAGTCATCCGTCCCGAAGATATAAATCTTTTCCCCGAAGGCGCGGGCAAAGGTCAGCTTACGGGTAAGGTGCTCGGCTCGGTATTCAAGGGCACATATTACGAAATGGAAATAGATGCCGGCGGTTACGAATTTACCGTTCAGTCAACCGTGGAGGCGAAGCCCGGCGCGACCGTAGAAATGCTCATAGAGCCGAACGGCATACACATCATGAAAAAGCTCAGGACGGTAAACAGCTTTATCGGAACGGTCAGCGGCGAAAATTACGTCGATTTTTGCGACGGTTCGTTCGAGATCAATACCGAGGTAAACGGAACTCTTCTCGAAAAGGGCACAAAAGTAAAGGTGTTCGTCCCGTTTGACGGAGTGGAGCTTACCGACGACGAGGATGACGGCGAAATAGGCGGTAACGTGACACACTCTCTTTATAAGGGAACTTATTATCAAGTACAGGTGTATTCCGACACCGACGAGGACTTTTATGTCGATACCACGGACGAATGGGACCTTAATGACCGAGTGGGCATAAAGCTCGATAAAAGCAAGATCCGTCTTGAAGTGATAGAGGAGAATGAAGATGACTGAACTTTCAAAATCTCAAAAGAAGCTTAATAAGCGAATTACGTTCAAGCCGTCGTATTTTTCCTTTCCTTACATGGCATTGTGCATAATTTTCGTCGTATTTCCGCTTGTGCTTGTACTTGTATATGCTTTTATAAGCGATACGACGGGTGGATTTACGTTTGAAAACTTTGCCGAAGTGTTTACGAGCTCTAATTTAATGCTGTTGCTTCGCACGATAGGGATAGCGTTGCTCACTACGGTGATCTGCTTGCTGATAGCATATCCGACTGCACTCATTCTTGCGTCAAAGCCATTCAATAAGTTCGTCATTTTGTCGTTGCTATTTATAATCCCCATGTGGATGAACTTTGTTTTGAGGGTAATAGCGCTGAAAGAACTGTTTTCGATAATGAAAATAAACAACGGTTTATTTGCGTCGGTAATAGGTATGGTCTATGACTTTTTGCCTTTTATGCTATTACCTATATACACGGTACTTTCCGAAATGGACAAAAGTTATGGAGAAGCTGCCGCCGATCTCGGAGCGAACGGCTTTATGAAATTCATAAAAGTCACGCTTCCGCTTTCGGCAAAAGGCATAGCGAGCGGAGTGACGATGGTATTTATGCCGGTATTTTCCGCTTATGCCATAACGGATATGCTCGGAAACAATGATACCACGCTTATAGGTAAGACAATAAACGAATTGTTTATAAACGGAAGCACGTGGGGAGTAGGTTCGGCATTTTCGTTTATTTTGCTTTTGTTGGTATTCGGCACTATGATCCTATCTAACCTCGTGGGCAGAGATAAGACCAAAGCCAAAGGAGGGGCAAAATGAGATCCGCAAAGAAAAATTTGTTTTTGGGCTTAAAGTGGGCATTTCTTATAATCATACTTGCTTTTATATATATCCCGATTTTTCTTATCATTATATATTCGTTTTCGGGCGAACCCAATATAGGCGGCGTTAACGGTTTCGGTCAATTTACATTTGCGCTGTATCAAAAGCTGTTCACGGGAGGAAGCCCCAGACTAATTGAAGCGACAAAAAATACGTTGATAATAGGCGTATCGAGCGCACTTATAGCCACCTTTATAGGGACGCTCACTTCGGTCGGACTTTACTATTTGAGAAAAGGCAAAAAGGCTGTCAATTTTGTTTCGCAAATAACGGTGATAAACGCCGATATTGTGACCGCGGTAGGATTTTTCTTGCTTTCGATATTTTTGAGCCGCATAGGATTGCCGATAGAAAAGGGTATGGGGTGGTTGATAATCGCTCATGCCGTAATAACTACGCCGTATGTA
>CANQUR010000105.1 GCA_947627075.1 uncultured Clostridia bacterium | reverse complement strand
GTTCGAACCTATGACCCTCTGCTTGTAGGGCATATGCTCTCCCAGCTGAGCTAAGCTCCCACATCACAATCATGCGCTCATATACTATATCAAAAAGTATTAAAAAAAGCAAGAAAAAATGCCTACTTTGAAAAAAATTTTTTTATAATGTTCGAAAATTTTTTAAGAGAGTAAATTATGACCAAAAAACCGAATTTTTACCGAAATAAAAGCAGTCTATTGCATACAATAATATGGGAGTAGAAATGTTTCAGTTTTTGTTGGGTGTTGACAGCTCGCATGAAAAATGGGCTATGGCTATAAAGGATACATTAAGCGAAAGGCTTGAACCGGATTGTTTAGTGGCTGCTACAAAGCTCGGAAAAAGGTATCAAGTCGCTATTGCCAGCGAAAGCGACAGCAAATTAAAGATTTTGGAAATAATTTCCGACAGCGTCATAGAGACCCTCGGTTACTTTTACAAATACGAATATCTTTCTATGAATCTTAAATTGCCACTTGATCCCGTGAACTATAATATACTTCTACATGCGCTTACTCAATTTGACAGATCGAGTGATGAGGCGATACTCAAGAATTGCGTCCAGATAAGTAATGGAATGGCGCTTGACGGCGTTTATAGATTTAGAATAGGTTTACTGAAAGAAAGGTGGAGAGAAATAGTAAATTTGACTAGAGAAAATGCTATATATCTAACGGACAGCGAAACGTTCTATGAACTTATCAAATTTCTTTTTTCAAGCATAGAAGCGCGTGTTGAGAACGTAGTTTTATCCAAAAATAACGATCTTTTTGTAATTAGCGATGAATCATGTCGAAAAAATCTTTTTACAAGTTCGGATATCAATGAAATTGTTTATACATTGGTTGATTTGGCGCCGCTTTCCATAGCTGTAAATAAAAGTTTTGAAAACGAAAAGACTGTGGAACTTATTACAAAATTGTTCGGAATGCAACAGATCGATTCTTGCTCAAGAAGTTAAATAGATAAAAATTTGCTTTTTTATCAAATATTCACAATTTTTAGTCGTCTAATTACTTGTGAATATTATTTTTTTATGTTACAATATTTTGTAAATACGGAGGGTTAATATGTTTAGTAATTTTTTATCGGCAGGCGATAATATTACAACTACAATTGTTTGGATCGTAGTGATTGTCTTGATGATAGTCGTTTTATTCGTTATGCCGATGCTATCAAATCGTAAACGACAAAAGGAAGCAAATGAGGTTTTGGATTCTCTTGCGGTAGGCGATGAAATCATGACAATCGGAGGCATAATGGGTCGTATTGTATCGCTCGACACTCATGAATCCGGAGAAAAACTCATGACTATTGAAACAGGCGATGGCGCCAACAAGACTACTATGACGTTCACTGTTCAGGCATTAAGACTCAATTATACAAAGACAAAGCAAAGGCAGGAGCAATTGGCGAAAGAAAAGGCGGCAAAGGCAGCTGCTAAAAATGATAAATCTCACAAAGATGAGGTTTCGCCGGAAAGTGAACACGATAATGTTATTGAGCCTGAAAATACTATCGATCAACAAGATGATGATCAAAAATAAGATATAAATTTTCGGTCTAATCCAAAATTCCTTCGCATAATATAATGTGGACATACAGTGCGGAGGAATTTTTTTATGGTCAAACAAAGACAAGGCAATTATGTTTTAGAAGTTATATTTGCGATATTCATTGCGTTGATAATTTCTTTGGTACTTATAATCATTGCGGCTTTTGCTATCAAACTATTTAATATCGGCGATAATGCTATAATTATTATAAATCAAGTTATAAAGGGCTTGAGCATTTTGATAGCAGGTATTGCGTGTCTTAAACTTCCAAACAACGGATGGTTGCGCGGCTTTATTTTCGGAATTCTTTACATAGCTCTTGCATTTGTCGTTTTTTCTTTATTATCCGGTAGCTTTACATTTGATTTGACTTTGATAAACGATTTGGTACTCGGCGGCATAAGCGGATTGATAAGCGGTATAATATCTGTCAATATTCGTAAAAAGAGCAAATAAAGAGAAAAAGTTTTTTTTATCGTTATAAAATGCTTGATTTTCATCGATAGTTCTTGTATACTTATATTATAAAAAATTCGGAGGCTTTTTGTAATGAAACACATTAAGGTTATAGCAAAATCAACTATTTGTCGTGAACAGGGTACAGGTTGCGGAGAATGTCAATCTTCATGTCAATCTGCGTGCAAGACAAGCTGTACAGTAGGAAATCAATCGTGCGAACAAAAGAAGATAAATAACGTTTTCAAAGAAAGCAAGTAAAATGGTACATACTTTCAAATGCTTGGATCGTTTTTTTGCATTGGATGTGGAAAGCGGTTCGGTTTTCGAAATCGACGAATTAACAAAGGAATTGATAGACTTGCAAGGTGCTCCTTTGGATAATGCCAAGGAGCCTTTTTCTTGTTATTCGAAAAAGGAAATCGAAGATGCCCAAGGGGAAATTCAAGAACTTATAGATCAAAAAATTTTGTTTACTCCGGAAGGCAAGCACAATGAACCTAAATATAATGGTATAGTCAAAGCACTCTGCCTTAATATTTCTCATAATTGCTCGTTGAGATGTGAATATTGTTTTGCGGATGGCGGTAGCTATAACGATAAGCGAAGAAATATGGATAAAAGCGTGGCTTTTGCCGCGATAGATTTTCTTATTGCCCGTAGCGGGTCGAGAAGAAATCTCGAAGTGGATTTTTTCGGAGGAGAACCGCTTTTGAATATTGATGTCGTGAAAGCTACGGTCGAATATGCGCGCAACAAAGAGAAACAATTCAATAAAAATTTTCGATTTACAATAACGACTAACGCTTATAAGCTCGATGATGATGACATTGATTTTTTCAATCGAGAAATGTATAACGTCGTATTGAGTATAGACGGCAGAAAAGAGGTGCATAATCGAGTACGTAAGACCGCGAACGGCGAGGACTCGTTTGATATTATTCTAAACAATGCGCGTAGATTTCGAGAGAAAAGAGGCGATAAACAATATTATATTCGAGGGACTTTTACGGCGCTCAATAAGGACTTTTCTATTGACGCATTGTATCTCAATGATATGGGATTCGATCAAATATCACTCGAGCCGGTAGTTTTGCCTTCGTCGCATAGGCTTGCTATCCATGAGGAAGATGTGCCCGAACTTGTCGAACAATATGAGATCCTTGCTCGTGAATATATCGAGCGAAGAAAAACAGATAAGTGGTTCAATTTTTTTCATTTTATGATAGATATTGCAGGTGGTCCGTGTGAAACCAAAAGATTGGTAGGTTGCGGCGCCGGCAACGAATATCTTGCTGTCGCGCCAAACGGAAATATTTATCCATGTCATCAATTTGACGGTAAAAGCGATTATATTATAGGTAATGTTGTAAGTGGTGAATTCGATGATACGTTGCCGAAAAAGTTTGCATGCGCTAACTTGACCACAAAACCCGAATGCTTGAAATGTTGGGCAAAGTATTATTGCAGTGGCGGATGCGCCGCTAATTCCGTTAATTTTTGCGGCGATATCAATAAACCTTATACGATAACTTGTGCATTAATGAAAAAAAGAGTGGAATGTGCCATCGCAATAAAAGCAATAGAAGGAAATTTATAACAGAAATTGCAAAAAGATGCTGTAATATGTTTGACTTAAAAGTCCAAAATATAGTATAATTATCAATGTGTTGTAATTGGCTTTATTTGGAAGTAATGCGAAATTTTAGTTCAGATAAGGTCGATTGACATTCTAACATGATAACTCGTGTCGTAAGAACGTTTTATAAATAAATTTATTCAGAGTGTTATAAGAGAATTTTTCTCTTTTACTGCAACAGGAGGCAAATAAGCAAAATGAAAAGGAAGGCGTCAATAATAAAATTATGTATAATTGGCGTAGTGCTTATTATCGGTTTAGTTTTATCATTTTGTCCTATGCAACTCGGACTTAAGGATTTTAAGTCTTTTTCGGGCAATATAAAGCTTGGTTTGGATTTGAAGGGCGGTTATTATGCCGAATACGTGGCAATTGATGATGATACCGGCGATTTTGATGCCAGAATGAAGGGTACTATTGCAAGTATCGAGTCTCTTTTGGTAAATAAAGGCTATACTGAAGCTGTTGTTACCGCACAAGGAACTTCCGGTTTACGCGTGGAGATCCCCGACGTAGATAATCCGTCTGAATTTTTGGAAATTCTAGGCGAACCGGCAAAGCTTGAGTTCCGTTTGGAAGATCAGACTGACCCAATATTGACTGGTGATGATGTTGTAGATGCATCTGCAAGCTATTATGAAAACAAATGGGGCGTCAGTTTGAGGTTGAATTCAGATGGCGCACGTAAATTTGCGGAAACAACAGGGAATAATACCGGCAAGGTAATAAATACCTATGTAATTATTAAAGGAGAGGAAGAATTGATTTCCTCTGCTACCATAGAAGATGTAATTCCCAATGGACAAGCCGTGATTTCCGGATCGAGTTTCACACAGGAAAGTGCCGAAAGACTCGCAAATCAAATCATGAGCGGTACGTTTGCAGTTACGCTTGAATATCAAAAAGGCGAGCCTATATCGCCGACGCTCGGTGAAGGCGCAATGAAATACGGTCTTATCGCAGGTGCCATCGGTCTTGTTTTGGTAATGCTGTTTATGTGTTTCAATTACAGGGTATTCGGTTTGGTAGCCTCTATGGCTCTCGGATTGTATTCCGTTATGATGTTGTTCTTACTTTCGGTGATCCCGTTGGTACAGCTTACATTACCGGGCATTGCTGGTATATTGTTAAGTATAGGTATGGCAATAGATGGTAATGTCATTATTTATGAGAGAATAAAGGATGAATATGCAAACGGTAAATCGATCTTGTCTGCAGCTCACTATGGATATCGTAAGTCGGTAGGAGCGATACTCGACGGAAACATCACTACCATTATTGCAGCAGTTATATTGTATATATTTGGTTCCGGTTCCGTTCAAGGCTTTGCGCTCACGCTCTTTATAGGTATTGCGCTTGCTATGTTCTCTTCGTTAGTCGTTTCAAGAGGCTTGATCAATTATGTTGTTGCGATTAACAACACTAATCCCAATTTATATAAGTTAAAAAGATCCAAGGAATATGCACAGCTTAATGCCGATGAAAATGCTGCTTTAGTGCAAGAACAAATCGATACAGAAGAACGCATGAAGGAAGAAAAGAAAAAAATGAGAGCGGAAAAAAAGAGCTCTAAAGAAATATCGCAAACGCGAGAGGAGGCAAAATCGAATGATTAGGCTCTCTAATCTTTTTGAAAAAAATGTTAAAATCGTAGAGAAGAAAAAAGTTATTTTTCTTATTCCGATTATTATAGTTATTTTTGCCGCCGTTATGGCAATAATATATAACTTTGTTGCGGATTCTCCGATAAATC
>CANQUR010000104.1 GCA_947627075.1 uncultured Clostridia bacterium | reverse complement strand
GCCAATAATGAACAGGGTATAGTAGGTATTGCACCAAATATAGAGAAAATAATTGTAATAAAAGCGGAATGCGATGAAAACGGAAGTTTTAACCGAACTTCCGACCTGGTGTTCGGGCTTTATTACGCAATAGAACAAGACGTAGACGTAATAAATATGTCGTTTGGGACATACTCCTCCATAAATCCGTTTGCGGCGGCGACCAAACTCGCCGTTGACAGCGATGTAGTATGCGTGGCGGCAGCGGGCAACGATGCCACTACAAGTCTTTGTTATCCTGCAGCCGACGAAAACGTAATAAGCGTAGGCGCGCTTGGAGAAAACAGTTGGAGCCTTGCGGAGTATTCTAACTATGGCGAGAACACCGATATAGTAGCACCCGGAACCACATACACGACAAAGAAAGACGGGGGCTACGGCGTTATGAATGGCACTTCGCTTGCTGCTCCCATAGTAACGGGCGCAGTGGCGTTGTACAAATCGCAAAATTCATACGCCGAAGTCGAAGTGAGCGAAGTCAGGGAGATGCTTTACGCCTCGTGTTATGATCTCGGTGGACTCGGACCCGATTGGGACTACGGATATGGTGCACTCGATATAGGCGCACTTATCAGCGAAGAGAAAGGGGAAGTAACATTTGACTATCTTACCGACGAGATAGAACCAACAACGCAGACCTTTATACGTAAACATACCTTGCAGGATCTTCCCGCGCCCGAACGCAATTATTGCGTATTCGACGGCTGGTATTACGACATACATTGCACGGACGAACTAAATTGGTACGAGGACCAATTCACTACCGACCTTACACTTTACGCAAAGTGGGCGAACGAAGAGGACGGCGTTCCGTATACATATGTCAGTGTCGAGGGCGGAATAGAGATAACGAGCTACACCGGCAGACGTCGCTACATAAGCATACCCGAAAAGATAGAAGATAAGCCTGTAGTCAGCATAGGCGACTTTGCATTTGACGGGCAGAACAGATTAAGACAAGTTAATCTTCCCAAGGAACTGAAAAAAATAGGCAGGTACGCTTTCCGCAATTGTGCAAATCTTACCGAGATAATTTTGCCGGAAGGCGTTGAGAGTATAGGCGAATACGCATTTCAAAACAATGTTAGGCTGTATAACATAGGACTCAGCGAACATAGCGAATTAAAAACAATAGGCAATTTTGCATTTAGTAATTGCAGTAAGCTCGAAAAGTTCGAACTACCTTCTTCGCTTATAAGTATGAATGGAACGACGTTCTTCGGCGCGACTTCGCTTAAGAATTACTCGGTAAAAACATCTAATGAAGTGTTCAGCGAAAGCGACGGTGTACTGTTTAACGCCACAAAGAGTGAACTTGTAGCATATCCTGCCGGTAAACGTATCGAAGGCGGCAAATACGAATTACCGGAAGTAACAAGGACAATAGACGCATACTCATTCGGCTATGCAAAAATAAGCAATATAAATCTTAAAAACGCAGAAATGATAGAAACAAGTGCGTTCATTTATTCCACGCTCGAAAGCGTTAGCATTCCGGATACCGTAACGGTAATGGGAATAGAGGCTTTTGCATATAACCTTAACCTCAAAGAATTGAAAATAGGTAGTGGGCTTGACACAATTTCAAGCGGAGCATTCTCCAATACTGCGCTTACTACATTAAAAATTCCGAGCACAATTAAACAAATAGGAGCTAATGCATTTGCTGCAACAAGCTCGCTTAACGAAGTTACATTCGATAAGGATAGTATGCTAACGCAGATAGGCGGCGATGCATTCAGCTATAGCGGCTTAAAAACGATCAAAATCCCCAAATCGGTTCTGCTTATAGGCGCAAAAGCATTCTATGGGGCGGTATATCTGTCCGATTTGAGTTTTGAAACAGGCAGCAGCTTGCAGATTATAGGTAGTGATGCCTTTGCGCAAACTTTTTCGCTTACGGAAATAAAATTTCCGTCCAACCTGCGTCAGATTGGGGGCTATGCTTTCCAAGACAGTGCGTTGAGCGGAACGTTGACAATTCCGACAAGTGTGGAGTTTATAGGCACCGGAGCGTTTGCATCTTGTCATGAACTTACCGACTTCAGTGTCGAGCAAGGGAACGAAGTATATAATGATATAGACGGCGTAATCTACACGGTAACAGGCGACAAAACGCTTGTAGCGTACCCTGCCGGGAATAATCAAACTGCTTATACTGTGCAAAGCGGAACAAAAACGATTGGCGATGCGGCTTTCTACGGCTCGTGGAAGTTAGAGAGCGTTACTCTTCTCGATGGACTCAATATAATAGGTGCGTATGGCTTCTACGATTGTGAAAACGTAAATACATATAATACATTGCCCGATTCGCTTACCGAGATCCATGCCTATGCATTCTCGCAAAACACTTCTTTGTCTAATATACAAATCCCGGACAATGTAGTGCAAATAAGCAATTACGCTTTTGCATACGACTTTAATCTTACGAGCATAATATTCGATAATGAAAACAGCAAATTGCCTCGCATCTCATTTGCGGCATTTGCATATACGGGTATATGCAACTTCACCGTGCCGAAAAATGTTTCTTCTATAGCACAATACGCCTTTGAGGGCAGCAGAAACCTAACAAACGTCACCTTTGCGGCAAACAGCCAATTAAGAAGCATATCCGCATATATGTTTGTGGGTAGCGAAAACATTCGGGCCATAACCTTCCAAGAAGGGAGTGCACTTACAAACATACAGGCGCACGGGCTTGAAGGTATGGATAATCTTACAACCATCGATTTCGGCACTGCACAAGTAACCAATATAGATAACTATGCATTCCGCTATGATAAACAATTGACGAGTATCACTTTGCCGAGTTCGCTTACCAACATAGGAAGGTATGCGTTTTACGGTTGTGAGTCGCTTATAAGACTTGATATTCCGGAAGGAATTAAGAGTATAGGCAGATATGCGTTCCATGGCGCAGAAAACCTCAATGTCTATTTTGAAGGGAACGCTCTTCCGTCGTTGCAAGAAAATTGGGACAGCGGCATAAAGGGCTATTATGTGGGCGTAACCGAAGTAAAGGAAACCGAAGAATGGAACTATGCGTTGCTTAAAAACGGCGACATATCCATAATCAAGTATAAGGGCAGCGATACGGAAATTGATCTGAACAAAATAAATTTTGGCGACGATGTAACCGGTAAAGTGGTATCTATAGGCGGATATGCATTCTATAGAACGCCGGTAACAAAGGTGACGCTTCCGGACACGCTCAAAAATATACAGGCGTATGCATTCGCTTACTCGGGCATAACGTCGATTACATTGCCTGAAAGCCTTAAATTCATCGGGCAGTATGCGTTCTTTCACGCTGTTGATTTGGCTTCGGTAGAATTTGCGCAGAGCGGAGAACTTTCCGTAATCGAGCAATTTGCATTCTCTTGTTGCGACAATTTGGCTACAGTGGAACTTCCTGCGTCGATCGAGACGCTCGGTAGCTCGGTTTTTGAAGACAGCGGACTGCAAGAAGTGACATTTGCCGACGATATTAGACTTACCGAAATCTCCGCAAGGCTCTTTGCCGAGACAAAACTTACCGAAATTATAATCCCGGATAGTGTAACGGTAATTCGCGATAACGCCTTCCGTGACACGCTCTCGCTTGAAAGCGTAACATTCGGCAGTGGCGTAAAGGAAGTAAGGAGCAACGCATTCTACAATACAGGCTTAACAACTTTGAACATTCCTGCCGGTATGGAATATATAGGCGAGTTTGCATTTGTCGGGCTTGAAAAACTTCAAAAGTTCGAGGTGGATGACAGCAATAATTACTATTCAGAATATGACGGATTGCTTTACACCAAGGATATGAAAAAACTTATTGCCGTTCCGGGCGCAAAAGGTGACACAATTACTTTACCTGCGAGCCTTGAAAACCTCGGCTTCGGTGCCTTCGAAAACAGCAGTGCCACAAACATTGTCTTTGATGCTAATAGTAACATTCTTACCCTCGGTAACCGTGCGTTCTATGGAGCAAAGAATCTTACAAGTATAACCATTCCTGCAAGCGTGATAAGCATAGATTATTATGCATTCGCAAACTGCACATCGCTCACCACCGTGAATTTCGACGAGGATAGCCGCCTTACTGGAATTTACGAGGGTGCGTTCTACGGTTGCAAGAATTTGAAAGAGATAACGATTCCCGACGGAATAGTGGAGATATCCGACTTTGCGTTCTACGGCTGTCTTTCGCTCGATAAAATCCCTGTATCTAACAATAGCAACATTAAGGGCATTTATGACTATGCTTTTGCCTATACGGGCATTAAGAACGAGCTCACTTTGCCCAAGACGCTTATAGATATAGGCAATTACGCCTTTATGGGCACCAAACTTACAAACGTCATTGTTCCGAGCGACAATAAAGACCAACTTGTTTTGGGCCTTGGCGTGTTCGCCAATTGCAACGATCTTACCGAGATCACTTTGCCGTTCATCGGTGCATCCTTTGATGATCTCGATATTTCTTGGTTCGGTTATATCTTCGGCGCCGGTGGGTACGCCGCCAATTCGACCTATGTCCCCACAAGTTTGAAAACGGTGAATATAACAAGTGATATAACATTTGTTGGTCCCCACGCCTTCGACGGACTTGCTGGTTTAGAGACTGTTAATCTTCCTCATAGTGTGGATACCTTGTATAGTTATGCATTCAATGGAACTACTGCAAGATATGAGTTGTTTAATTCTGTTGAATTAATGATATTGGGATGGAATGGATGGGTAGTCGATGATACTGCAAGTAACGAATATTTCGGACAAGGTGTTGCCGGGCATTTGATATTAGCTGATGCCATAAAAAGCATAGAAGTTAGCGCATTCAGAAATTGCGGCAGTTTAACAATCATAGAGATATCGAGTAGTGTAACGAACATAGGCCATTATGCATTTGAATCATGTAGTAATTTGCAAAATGTAATATTAAAATGGGGCGATACTAACTTCACAAGCGATAATAAGTTAACAAGCATAGGAGATTATGCATTTAGGGATTGCAGTAAGTTAACAAGCATAGAGATTCCGAGCGGAGTAGCAAACATAGGTTCTGGTGCGTTCCAAGACTGCAGTAGCTTAACAAGCATAGAGATTCCGAGCGGAGTAACAAACATAGGATCTGGTGCATTCATTGACTGCAGTAATTTACAAAACGTAATATTCGAGGGTGATAGTAAGCTAACAAACATAGGTTCTGGTGCGTTCCAAGACTGCAGTAGCTTAACAAGCATAGAGATTCCGAGCGGAGTAACAAACATAGGATCTGGTGCATTCATTGACTGCAGTAATTTACAAAACGTAATATTCGAGGGTGATAGTAAGCTAACAAACATAGGTTCTGGTGCGTTCCAAGACTGCAGTAGCTTAACAAGCATAGAGATTCCGAGCGGAGTAACAAACATA
>CANQUR010000103.1 GCA_947627075.1 uncultured Clostridia bacterium | reverse complement strand
GCTATACTATAAATGTCAACATTGGCGATAGCTCCGATACGGATATGGAGGAGCATAGGCAGAATATAGTAAACATTGTCGAGAATTATGCCGATGAAAACGGCGATCCGTATGGTATCAAAGTGTCTCAAGTTCAGATCACCGGTAATGATAACAGTAAGTCATTGCTTATAAAGTTCAAATCATTATCGGGAGCTAATGATGAGACCATGCAAAATATTGTTGACGGTCTAGTCGAAAAGATCAAGGATGAGGCACAGCAAAGCCGTCCGAGCGTTGAGGCAAACGGTAGCAATGTATCTTGCACATACAATATTCCCATAGAATCTTATATGGATATTTTACAAGATAAAATCGAAAAGCTCGGAGGCGACGTTGGCAGTATAAAGCAAACGTCAAAACATACCGTTGCTTTTACCTATAATGGGGATATTGAGAATGTTGCCGAGAAAATGGCTTTGAGTCAATATGCTGATGTTTATGCGCCGGGCAAGGTTGGTGCAACTGTCAGCCAAGATTTGCTTTATAATGCAATATCCGCTATTTTGATTGCGCTCGTATTGATGCTTGTTTATATTGCGATACGATTTGAATTCAAGAGTGGTATTGCGGCAATAGTCGCGCTTGTTCATGATCTTTTGATTATGTTTTCATTCATGGTTATTTTCCATGTGGAATTCAATAGTACTTTTATAGCGGCTCTTATAACCATTCTCGGTTATTCTATAAACAACAGTATAATTTTGTTCGACAGAGTAAGAAGCAATCTTAAACTCGATCCTCTGTGGGATAGACATGATTTAGCAAATAAATCTATTTCACAGAGCTTTATCAGATGTCTTAATACCACAATAACAACTATAATCATGATTGGTTGCATTGCTGTTGTTTGCGCTATTGCGGCAATATTTAATCCCGATCTCAATCAAATGGTCGTATTCTCATTGCCGATCATAGTCGGATTATTATCCGGATTCTATTCTGCAATGTTTGTTGCGCCTTCGGTTTGGGTTTCGCTCGGTGATACCAAGAAATCTCAAAAGGTTAAAGTTACACCATCATCGGAAGCGAATAATTAAATAAAGTACGAAATAAGCTTCTTAAACGGAAGCTTATTTTATAGGAAAGATTATGAATCTTAAGCTTGTTAAAAAAAATAATACGGCAATAGATGTTGATACCGTAGAGTCATTAAGCAATAAACTTGACCTTCCGGTAAAATTTATTGAACTTATGTATACACGTGGCATCACGGACGAGCAAGCTATCAATAAGTTTCTTTTTCCCAATGAAAGTTATTTTTATGATCCTTTTTTGATGAAGGGCATGAAGGAAGCTACAGAGCGTTTAAAATCTGCAATAAAGAACAATGAACGTATTGTTATTTATGGCGATTATGATGCGGACGGAGTATGTTCTGCGGCTATTTTGTCGTTGTATTTTGCCGAACAAGGTATAGAGGTTTTTACACACATTCCAAGTAGAATCGCCGACGGATATGGATTAAATACTGAAACGATCGAACGAATAATCGAAGAATGTTCTCCGGATCTTATATTGACTTGCGATTGCGGTATCTCGGGGTATAAGGAAGTTGAAGATGCGTGCGATTTGGGAGTAGATGTTATTGTTACCGATCACCATGAGGTATCGGATATTATACCAAATTGTATTGTTATAGATCCGCATCAAAGTGATTGCTTTTATCCTTTTGAATATTTGTGCGGAGCAGGCGTAGCATTAAAATTAGTCGAAGCAATGGGAGGCTTGGAAGCTGCAGAAAAATATTTGGATCTTGCCGCCGTGGCAACTATTGCCGATCTTGTACCTCTTGTCGATGAGAATAGATTAATTGTTCAGCTTGGCTTAAAAGCTGTATCCGACATAAAAAATATAGGACTGAAGCATTTATTATTAAGTCAAAATTTATCTGGTGCCATTACAAGTAGCGATATATCATTCAAAATAGCCCCGAGGATCAATGCCGCAGGCAGAATGGGTGACGCTTATAGCGCGTTTGAGCTATTTACTACTGACAATATCGAAAAAATACAGAACATCATTAACGATATAAATGAAAACAATAACCAAAGGAAAGAGCTATGTGTCAAGCTTTATAATGAGGCTATAGCGGATTTGAAAAAAGAAGATTTAGTCACCAGAAGATGTATTATGTTATCTCATCCGTTATGGGAAAAGGGTATTACGGGAATCGTAGCAGCACGTTTGGCAGGAGAATTTAATCGACCTTCATTTATTTTAGTAAAATCCGGAAATTCATATAAAGGCACTGCAAGAAGTATTCCGGAAATCAATATTTACAGTTTACTTTCGGATGCATCCGATTTGCTATTGGAATTCGGTGGTCACAGTCAAGCCGCAGGTTTTTCTATTTTGCCTGAAAATATCGAGAAATTTAAGGATCATGTGACAAAATATCTCGATAAATTTCCTCGAGAGCTTTTCGAACCTTCCCTTATGTATGACATTGAAATCAATGAAAAGGATATAAACAACAAATTCGTCGATTGTTTGGATCTTTTGGAACCAACAGGCAATAGTAATACCAAACCTCTTTTTAAAATAACGGAATCCAAACTTAAAATTCAACCATGTAAATCTAATATTTCTCATACACAGATCACTTTGCCCGATAACTTACAAATTTTTGCATTTAATAATTATACTAAAAATCATTTCTTAACTACCGAAGGAAATAAGTCTTTTGTTATCGAGCTACAAAATAATAATTTTTTGGGAAGAGAGTATATAAGAGGTATTTTGAAAGGACTTTCCATAGAAAATTTTACTTTCAGCGATGAAGTCGCGTGTGCGGCATTTATAAAAATGGCAACTGTTTCTTCGGATACTTCGCCGAGTTATGTCACATATAATAAGGAAGAATTCGGAAATTTATTAGATGACAATATATATGGTACTTTGATAATTTGTGGATCTAAAGAGTCGTATGAACTTTTCAAAAAAAATTATGCCGGTGATAATATTATTTTATACGAATTCATGTATGCGACAGAAAAGAATAATTACAGTAGATTGATCGTATCACCGGAGCTTGATGGACTGTATATGCTTGGATATGATAAAATTATTTTTTTGGACAGACCGATAAATATGGAAATAGTTTCTTATATAAATTCCAATTCAAATGCCAATGTATATGTTCCTACGAAAAAATCACAAAGCATTATGCAAGATGTTTCTCTAGATAGGCAAGTCTTTGCATATTATTATGATATCTTCAGAAAATATAGAGATATCCGATCGAGCACTTTATGGGGCTTTTATAAAATATTGGCTGCACGTGCCAATATAAAATTAAGGCAATTTATCACTTGTCTGGCGGTTTTTATCGATTTGGGATTTATTTCTATTCCAAAAGGGGATTTCTATTTGAAATTCAACAAAGATAAAAAAGCCGATTTGAATACATCCGCATTATATAATTATTTTGCTGATTACAAGGTGTAGCTTATGGATGAAAATAATGATGAAGTAATTGAACAATTCAAATCCAAATATAGACTTGTTTTTGGTCAACAAGCCGAACTTTTGGATAAGATCTTGAATTATGCCACTATGAAACATAGTGGTCAGCTTCGTGCTAACGGCGAGCCATATATACATCATCCCGTAGCGGTGGCGACGATATTGATCGATTTGGGACTGGATATAAATGCCGTAGGTGCCGCTATTTTACATGATACGGTAGAGGATACCACTGCTACCGAAAGCGAAATTTATTCGCTGTTCGGAGAAGAAATATCCAATCTTGTTATGGGTGTAACAAAACTTGCAAAATATACTTTTAAGTCGCAAGAGGATGAACAAGCGGAAAATTTCAGAAGAATGTATTTTGCTATGGCAAAGGATCTGAGAGTTATTTTAATTAAGCTCGCAGATAGACTTCATAATATGAGAACGATTTCGTCAAAGCGAATCGATAGGCAGATCGCTATAGCAACCGAAACTCTTGAAATCTATGCGCCTCTTGCATCTCGTTTGGGATTGAGCTATATCAAGTGCGAGCTCGAGGATCTTTGCTTTAAGGTGTTGAAGCCAGATATTTATGCGCAACTTGTCAAAGAAATTCCGCTCAAACGAGCCGAAAGGCAAGAACTTGTAAATAAAATATGCGCGAAATTAACTGATATTATTAATGAGCTCGGTATAAATGGAGAAGTCAGCGGCAGACCAAAACACTTTTACAGTATTTACAAAAAAATGGAAAGACAGCATAAAACATTTGAGCAGATTTATGATTTGACGGCTGTTCGTGTTATCGTTCCGACCATTAAGGACTGTTATGAAGTGCTTGGAATGATCCATACGCTATGGAAGCCTATTCCCGGCAGATTTAAGGATTATATTTCGGTGCCCAAGCAAAACAATTATCAATCTCTCCATACAACTGTCATGACTTCGTTTGGAATGCCGTTTGAGATACAGATTCGTACTTATGAAATGCATAAAATAGCCGAATACGGTATCGCCGCACACTGGCTATACAAAGAAAATCGTACTCCGGACGCTATGGATAAGAAAATAGAATGGCTTCGAGGCGTAATGGACGTTCAAAATGATAGCGTTTCTCCTCAAGAATTTTATGAGTCACTTAAGATCGATCTTTATAGCGGCATGGTATATGTCTTTACGCCCAAAGGAGATGTTGTAGATTTGCCTGAGGGATCTACTCCGATAGATTTTGCATACAGCGTGCATTCGGAAGTGGGAAATCATTGTGTAGGGGCAAAGATCGATAACAAGATCGTGCCGCTTGAAACAAAACTTTCTACGGGAGATTACGTTGAAATTTTAACGTCACCGAATGCAAAAGGTCCAAGTAGAGATTGGTTGCGTATTGTACAGTCCACTCAAGCTAAATCCAAGATCAAAGCGTTTTTCAAACGTGAAATGAAAGAGGAAAATATAGCTCGCGGCAAAGAAATGCTTGAAAAAGAGGCGGCTACTCGCGGATACAATTTAGCGGACCTTATGCAAAAAAAGTGGCTTGATGTTGTTATGAAGCGCTATACGCTTTCTTCGATAGACGACCTATATGCATCGATAGGTTATGGCGGATATACTACAAATCAAATACTCCTCAAGCTTATCGATTTTTATCGAAAAGAAAATAATGCGAGATCCGAATCCAAGGATAAAAAGTCAAAAAACATAAATTCCACGGGTATTATTGTTATGGGACATGACGATCTTTTGGTGCATCCGGCTAAATGTTGCAATCCCGTGCCCGGGGACGATATCATCGGCTTTATTTCGCGAGGTAAAGGTATTTCCATTCATAGAAAAAGCTGTTCAAACCTTAAGGGGATAGAAAAGGAAAGGTTGATAGAAGCACATTGGGAAGGGCATATATCATCTCAATTTATTATAGCACTTCAAGTGGAAACACGAAATACTGCGGGCTTACTTGCCGAAATCACAAAATATATTTCGGATTTCAAACTTTCGATCGAACATTTGAATGCACGTGTCGATAAGCATAATAATGGCATTATAAATATAGG
>CANQUR010000102.1 GCA_947627075.1 uncultured Clostridia bacterium | reverse complement strand
TTCGCCTTCGCCTGTATTGGCTATCAGTTCGCCGTTCTCGCCTGCAAAAAGCACAAGTATAGGCGTTGAGTCCATACTTTGAGAAGCGGTCATATCCGTCGTCTTGTCATTTACGAATATCACAAGATATTCGCCTACCGAAACGATCTTATCCACCTCGTACTCTTTCACCGAACCTTCGTCAGACGGGTCCGAGCTTTCATCAGACGGGTCCGAGCTTTCGTCATTTTCCTCAACGTCCATATCGCCTTTTGGTCCGTCTTGATCGGCTCCATTGTCATCTATTATCGGCATGATGCGATCGTCGTAATTGTTTTTTTGCCCCACATTCCCATATCGAATATTGGCGTCGTCATTTTCTCGACTGCCGCTTTCATCCGTTTCCGGTCCGAGTTCATCTTGAGCGCCGTCTCCGCGATCTTGTCCGTCCATGCCGCCGCTCATATCGCCGTCCTCGCCGACGTCGCTGTCCATATCGGAATCGGAGCCTTCGCTCTCGTCACCGAGATCGGGACTGTTCGGCGCGCTCTTTATCGAGAAAGTCGCGTTTTCACCGAAGGTAACGGTATAAATATCGCCGTCCTCACCCTCGGCGGTATAAGTGCCGTTGACCGAAGGCGCGGTCCCGAGTCGCGCCCATTGCGTAAACTCGACCTTATAAACATCCGCCGAGCCGAAACTCATCGATACCGTAAGCTTTCCCGCCTCGAACGAAATCGTACAATTTTCGGCAGAATAGTTGCCGTCCTCGTCCTTTGCCATATACATCGCCGCACACATGGTTATCGTTTGCGAATTTCCATCGTCTATAGAGTCGCCCGCGTCGTTTGACGAGGTTTGACCATTGCCGGCTATTTCGGACTCAGACATATCGCCGTTGGCATCTGCGGAATGAGGAGTGTCCTCGGATCCTTGAGCCGAATCGTTATGCGAGTCATCACTTTCGCTCTGTTCGCTTATTGTGCCCGAAATGGCAAGCACTGAATATATGCCGTTTTCGTCGGCATTTTTTATTGTGATCTCGACATCGAGCTTCACATCCGCCCCTACGAGTTCTTCGCCGTCGAGCTGTGCGCCCGTCCATTTGCCCTCAAGCGTTGCGTTTTCTTGCCATTGAGCGGTAAACACCACGTCATTGCCGGGCATAGTGTATTTCGAACCGGGCTCTATGGTCCGAGTTCCGTCATTCCAGCCCTTAAATGTGTAGCCGTCACGCGAAAATACATCGCCGTCTTTCAATTCGAAACTGTCGCCCTCACTGTGTTTTTCGGCTTCGGGGGCTTCGCCCGTGCCGCCGCCCGCCACATAGGTGACTGTGTATCGACCTTCGTTAGGTCCGCAAGCGATCGCATATGCCGCACCGAAGCAGACAATGAGCATTATCGCAAGCAATTTGATTACAGATCTTTTCATAAAATCCTCCTGAACTCTTAATAGCATGTGTAATTATGCTAAAATTATGAGTCGGAACTTCAAATTAAAAAATCCGCACCGTTTTGCGCTAATGCTTGACTTTTTTCTATAACGGTGTTATATTTTTTGAGGTCGTCGGTAAATTCGGCGACAACACAACAACGGATCCTCACTCATGCCGAGTAAACGATCCAAAAGTCTAAAATGATTTAAGGGGGATTTTCCATGGTTACCCATTTCATACGCAGAGTCAATTATTATGAAACGGATAAAATGCAATGCACTCATCACTCCAACTATGTACGATTTATGGAGGAAGCACGTGTAGACTACCTTGATAAAATAGGTTATGGCTTCAAACGCATGGAAAGCGAAGGTCTCGCCTCGCCCGTAATAGGTATAGACCTTCAATTCAAAAAGACCACCACATTCGACGATTTGATCGACATCAGCGTTCGAATAAAAAGCTTTTCGGGCGTGCGCGTGGAATTCGAATATGTCATGAAGCACGGCAAAGACATAGTTTGCCTTGCCTCAAGTATGCATTGTTTTTTGGACAAAAGCGGCAAGCCCGTTTCGCTCAAAAGAACGAGTCCCGAGCTTTATGAGTTGCTGATTTCCGAAAGTAAAGAATAAAAATCGATAGGTTTTTATAGATCCGCTCGAGTTAAGTAATAAAATTACATGTCGAGCTTGAGATATTCGGGCTTTATAAGCCCTTTTTTTCGCATAAGTTCGCTTATTAATAGACTTATGGCAGCGGGAATGACGAACAAACACAAAATTATGCCAAGCCACATTATCCAAGGATCAAGTTCGGCGCTTGCCTCAATAACGCCGAACACGCCGACAAGTCCCGAAGTCCCCATGCCGCCGCCCGAAGCGTTACACTTTATTCCCATGAGCACGGCGACAAGCCCGCTCAATGCGCTTGCAGCGATCTCGGGCACCATTATTATCGGCTTTCTCATAATGTTGGGGATTTGGAGCATAGACGTACCTATTCCTTGCGCGATCAAGCCGCTCCAACCGTTTTCGCGGAAAGTCGCTACGGCAAATCCCACCATGTGAGCGGCGCAACCCGCCACTGCCGCTCCGCCCGCGATTGCGAACACCTCGGGATTTGCAAGTCCCACTTCGGAGCCTGCAATGGCTACCCAAATAGCGGCGGAAGAAGTAGGCATAGTCAATAGAATACCCATAACAATTGCAACGACTACGCCCGTAAGCGTCTTGACTACTGCGCCCGCTTCGATCAAAAGAACTATAAGTTGCGCCAAAAGATCTATAAGTTTGATAAACGGCCAAGCGACGAATATGCCCGCAAGACACATGATGAGCATTCCGAGCGGAATAAGCACTATGTCGAGCTTCGTTTTGCCGGCGTACAGCGACGCAATCTCGATAGTCATAAGCGAAACCACGTACGCCCCTATGGGATTGCCGGGCACGCCCATTGCGATCGCAAACGATGCCCCGGACGTCAATACCGAAACGAGATTGCCCGCAAACGCGCCTACAAGTCCGGTTACGGCGGCGGAAAACACCACGAGCGGTTTTGCTCCCAGCTTATGCGCTATGCCGACGCCTATTCCCGCGCCCATAAGCATTTTCGCCATGTTGGCAATAGCAACGATCAAACGTCCGAACGGATTATCGCCTATCCACCCGCCTATTTGAGCCAAAATCGTGCCTGCAATAAGCGTGCAGAACAGTCCCATCGCCATGCCCGAAAATGCGGTTATGAAATACCTTTTGGGCAACGCCTTCAAATAGCCGACGGTTTTTTGCTTAAAGTCACCTCTTTTTTGAGTGAGATCGCTTTTCTCGTTCGGATCACCGCTTTGGGCAGTCGTATCGAGGACCCTCTCCTCGCTCACGCTCGGTTCATTCAGCTTTTTCAACTTTCTTTTCCCCCTTATTTACGCCTTGCCATTTGCCCGATATGTAACATCCGAACGATACGCAAATGGATACAAGCCAACCTATCGGCCACGACCACCATATACCCGCCTCGCCGAGCGAGGTCCAAAGCGTTAGTATGTAAGAAAATCCCACCCTCAAAATAAGGTCGGTAAATGTGGACGCCATAAAGTCGAGCATACGTTCGCCGCCTCGCAAGATGCCGTCCATGACGATCTTTATGGGAATGACAAAATAGAAAGGCGAAACTATGTACAAAAATTGCTTGCCTACGCGAATGACCTCGTCGATATTAGCGCTCGTATTCGGATCCATAAACAGCCTCATTGCCGCATTTCCGAACAATATGTACACCAAAATAAACGGGATCGCTATACATACCGAAATGAGTATGCCCGCCTTGCAACCTTGCTTTACGCGTTCGGGTCTGCCCGCGCCGAGGTTTTGAGCGGCAAAACTGCTCGAAGCATTTCCTATCATAATAAAGCAGTTGACCGCAAAGGTATTCAGCTTTATCGCCGCGGTGTAAGCAGGTCCCACGGCATTGTTTATATTCGAAAAGTAGTTCACTCTCTCCTGAATAAAGAGGTTGCCGAGCGAAACTATGGAATGCTGGATAATACTGGGAATGGCGACGCGCAAAATTATGCGAAGATGCACGAAATCGAACCAGGGCATTTTTTCGCTTTGCAACTTATTTAGCCTGAAATACAATACTATTGCGGCGGGGATCGCAGAAACGGCTTGCGAAATGAGCGTAGCCCAAGCCGCGCCCGCCACGCCCATATCGAACACGCATACAAACAAAAGATCGAGCCCGATATTGAGCACCGACGATAATATAAGGAAAATAAGCGAAGTTTTTGAATCGCCCAGAGCGGCAAAGGAGCCGCTTACTACATTGTATACGTATATAAATACGAGTCCGTAAAAGAAGATCTGCAAATATGCGACCGCGTCGCTCATTATGTATTCGGGTGTGCCGAGCAATTCGAGTATGGGTTTGGAAAGCACCGCTCCGACCACCGTAAAAAGAACGGCAAGGACAAACATTCCTATAAATGCCGTACTGACCGTCGTTTTAAGGTCTCCGTATTTTTTGCCGCCGAAATACTTGCCCGCCACCACCGTAACGCCTATGCTCGCGCCCGTCGCGACCGCCATGAAGATCATGGTAAGCGAATAGGACGCGCCCACGGCGTATAGAGCGTTTCCGCCCACAAACCTGCCGACTATAATGGAATCGACAAGGTTATAGAGCTGTTGAAACACCATGCTTATGACCATAGGCAAAGCCAACTTAAAGAGCGCTTTGGACGGCTTTCCTTGTGTAAGATCGGTTATCATTTCTTTGCAAGCGTCACAAGCAGATCTATTGCCGCTTTAAGCTCGGGCACTTCGGCGTCCTCTATCTTTCCCTCGTCCACGAGAGCGGCGAGTTTGGGATCTATGGGCAATTTCGCGAGCATGGGCAAACGAAACTCTTTTGCCGTTTCTTCGAGGTGACTTTTGCCGAACACTTCGATATGCTTGCCGCAATCGGGGCAAACCGCATAGGAGAAGTTTTCGATAAGTCCCACAACGGGCACATTCATAAGCTTTGCCATCTTTATCGCCTTGCCGACTATCATGCTAACAAGCTCCTGCGGCGAAGTGACGACGATTATGCCGTCGATGGGAAGGGATTGATACACGGTAAGGGGGACGTCGCCCGTTCCCGGAGGCATATCCACAAACATATAGTCCACCTCTCCGTACACTACGTCTTGCCAAAACTGCTTGACTACGCCGGCAAGCACCGGTCCGCGCCAAACGACGGGATCGGTTTCGTCTTCGAGAAGCAGATTTATGCTCATTACGGGCATACCCTTGCCCGTTACGGGCGGCATAAGGAAATTCTCGTCGCCCGTCGCCTTTTCCTTTATGCCGAACGCCTTCGGGATACTCGGTCCGGTGATATCGGCGTCCATAATGGCGCATTTATAGCCGCGCCTTGTCATTTCGACGGCGAGCAGAGAGGTGACAAGCGATTTGCCCACTCCTCCTTTGCCGCTGACAACGCCAATGACGCGTTTAATGTTGTTGTGATGATTTGTAAGTTCTTTGGTTATTTTTTCCTCTTGCGACTGTCTGCTGCTGCAATCCGAGCCGCAAGTACTGCAATCATGCGTGCATCCGCTCATAATTCACACTCCGAAAATATTATTATCAATTTATGTCAAGTTCATTCGACGCGTCGAAGAAAGCTTTTAAGCCGCTTACAAGCTCGTCGAAATCCTACGCACCCGCGC
>CANQUR010000101.1 GCA_947627075.1 uncultured Clostridia bacterium | reverse complement strand
ATGACTCAAAAGACCATGGCGGAAGTTGCGGATTCGGCTTGTACCGGCGAGGAGCTTCTCGAAATGCGCAAGACGGCAAATCAGATACCCGTTGCCGAAGAGGTCATGAGATACGCAATGAGACTTGTATCTGCGACTCATCCCAACAGCGAATGTGCTACCGAGGCAGCTAAAAAGTATGTAAGACTCGGAGCCAGCCCCCGTGCAGGTCAGGCGCTTATATCGGCAGCCAAAGTTCGAGCTTTGATGCAGGGCAGATACAACGTAGCATATTCCGATCTTAATGCGCTTGCATATCCCGTACTTCGTCATCGTATGAAGATGAACTTCGAGGCTGTTGCCGAGCGTGTTTCGCCTGATATGGTCATAAAGATGATAATCGACGAACTCGAAAAGGGTAACGGTGTTAAGCAAGAAGCTCCGAAGGCTCAAGCCGAAACGGTGGAAAATGCCGTATCTGTCGAAGAGCCTGATAACAATAAAAATGACAAGAAAAAGCGTGGCTTTGGGAGAAAGTAATTAAATGAAAGTCTCTTATTTGAATGATGAATTTTTCAGTCGATTAGAGACGTTGGCGTTGAATTTGCGAGCTAATCTTGCGGGTTATTTCGGCGGTAAGCATCTTGTTAAGACATATGGTCAGACTGTCGAATTTGCCGACTATCGCGAGTATATGCTCGGAGATGATATAAGGCGTATAGACTGGAATCTTTTCAGCCGTTTCGAAAAATACTTTCTTAAGTTGTTTACGGATGAAAGGCAGATGCACGTGCAGATCTTTTTGGACTGCTCTGCGTCTATGGGAAAGGACAATCCGCAAAAGGCGGCTTTTTCCGTAGCGGTTGCAGCTGCACTGGGCTTTTTGGCTGTTCACAACATGGACAAGGTTTCCTTTAATCTTATAAAGAAAGACAAGGCTGAAAATACTAATGGTATGATCGTCGGCAAAACCACATTTTTCAAGGCAATCGCCGATCTTGAAAATATCGAATTTTCCGATGACGCCGATTTGGCTACTGCAATAACAAATAGTCAAAACACGGGAACCAACGATGGCTTGACAGTTATAATATCGGACTTCTTTACCGAAA
Organism: uncultured Clostridia bacterium; assembly: GCA_947627075.1. GTDB lineage: Bacteria > Bacillota > Clostridia > Christensenellales > Pumilibacteraceae > CAG-552. The sequence goes on along the minus strand of CANQUR010000101.1, from coordinate 4,577 downwards.
ACGATTGGAAAAAAGCGGTCGACTATCTTTCATATAAACGTCGACAAGTATTGCTTGTACAAGTCCTTTCTCCGGACGAGGTGGATCCCGCATACAGCGGCAGAGTACATTTGATAGATACGGAGTCGGAGGATATGGCCGATGCAAGAAATATGAAGATAAGGATTACGCCGAGTATGCAAGCGGCTTATCAAGAAGCTATGAAAGATTTCATTGCCGACATCAAGCAATTCTGCGTTTCTCGTGAAGCTGATTTTATTTCGATAAGCAGTGACAAATCGATAGAAAAGGTTCTGTTCGGCGAGTTATTTAAGGTAGGTATAATGGAATGAGATTAGCGAATATTTTAGGTCTTCTCGGATTGTTGGCGATAGTCGCTCTTATTATCATTTACATAATAAAGCCTAATTTCCAACAAAAGTTCGTTTCCAGCACATTCGTGTGGAAATTGAGCTTGAAGTACAAGAAAAAACGTATCCCAATAAGCAAGTTGAGAAATGTGCTTTTGGTTTTATGTCAAATTCTTATACTTACCACATGTGCTTTTATCTTGGCAAAGCCCGAAGTGGAAGCGGATAAAAGAGAAGATAACTTTGAAAGAGTTTACATAGTGGACGCCTCGGCTAACATGATGGCGATTTCAAGAGAGGTCGGCGGAGAGTATTCGTCGCGTTACGAAAGAGCTTTGAGAGAGCTTCGTGCACAAGTAAATGAGGTTTTGAATGTAGCCAATGGACGTGTTACGATCATTTTGGCAAAAAAGAACGCCGAATATTTCGAATTCAATAATGGTGTTGACGCTGCAAAACAGGTAATGGGGCTTGGCAGAGATATTGACGAAAAAGCGGAAGACAACGAAAATTTGATAAGATTAAACAATGCATTGGACGATCTTATAGATCGAGTTACTCCTACGTCTGCCGGGACTAATACGAATTTGCCTCTCGAGTGTTATTATGGCAATGCGGACATAGTCGGCGCTATGGAACTTGCCGAAAAGAGGATGCTTGCCAACCGTGATACCGAAGTCTTTTTGATAACGGGCAAGGAATATCCGGAGGTAGACAGCCTTAATGTCATAAACATAGGCGATGAAGAAGTCGAAAAGAATGTGGCAATACTTGACGGTTCTCTCGATATAAACGGAGACGGAGCGTACAGTTTTTCCGTTGATATTGTTTCATACGGCAAGGCGACCGAACTTGTTTTGGAATTCGTAGCCGAAGGCATAGGATATGATCCGACTATAATAAAAGAAAATAACGGCGACGATTACAAAGATGACAATCTCTATTTCTCGACTACTTTGAGATTCGATGAGCCGGATGTTGTTCAAAGATTTACTTTGGATACTTGGCATGAATTCTTTGTAAAGCCGTGGTGTGAGAAAAATATTCCCGGATACGACGAATCTAATCCGCCCGAGGATTTGGACGAACGAATGGAAAATGTCGAGCCGTCTCCCTCGGATGAAAACAACAAAAAGATCGCTTATTCGTTTAAGCGCATAGGCGTGAGAATAGCCAATGCTAACGACGCTCTATCGTATGATAATGAATATTGGTTTTTCGGCGGGTACAAGCCGAAGATCTCCGTATTGTATTCTTCGACAAAACCGAATCCGTTCATAAAAGCGGCAATGAATGTATGTCAAGACGAATACGGTGACAGATGGACTATCGATTATAGAGAGTCCGCCAAAGCCGAATTCGAACTCGGATATGAACAAGGTTTGTATAACGCCGGTATAGATATGTTTATTTTCGAACACTATATACCGGACGAGATAGAGGATATTGCGTCAAAGAGCATAGTTTATCTTATCGATCCTATCGATAACGGTAAAACAGACGGATTGGGTATATCTAATGTCGAAAGAATAGGTAATGCGAATGCGAACGCTTCGGGCGGAGGTTTGCTTGGACCAAGCGATCAAGACCATATACCTTGGGGAAGCAGACATTTTATAGAAGCTACAGCCGAACGTCATCCCATAATTGCACATCTTGAAAATGCGTTGAAGTATTCGGATGATGAAATGAGATTGGCTGTTACAAAATATTCGAGATTCGACGTTTCGGATGATTTCAGAGTCTTGCTCAATGTTAATAACGGAAGCGAATTGAGACCCATGATGGCTATAAACAAAAACAGCGATATTATCGTATTGGGGTGCGATCTCAACGGAAGCAATTTCCCGCGACTTCCGGCGTTCCCCGAAATGATGATGGACATTTTCGATTATTTGTTTCCCGATGTAATTACGAAATATAATTATTTTGTCGGGGAGACCGTTGTATTCAATACGCTTGCGGCGATCAAGGAAAAGAATGATCCCAATAGCATATTCGCTTCTGCATCCGAGCATACTTTGGATGAATTCGGTTTGTTCTCTTATCAACAGACCTTAAAATCCGACAACAAGATCGATATAGACTTTTTTGTACAAATTCCGAATTCCGAAAGCGATATATTCAATATCGGCGGTGAAAAGATCGAAGGTCCTCGTGTGAATGTAACTAAAGAGACCCAATATGACGATTTGCTTATTTGGTTTGCAGCGGCGTTGGTAGCGTTGTTGTTTGCGGAATGGCTTTTGCAAGCCCGTGAGAATTTCTAAAAGGAGAGTATGAATAATAATGTCAAATTTTAACGTTAACTTTTCAATAGCATGGCTCCTTTTATTGCTGATACCTGCGATCGTTCTTACGCTCATACCGTATTTCAGATTGGCAAAGAGATATAGGAGAACGAGAAACAGGATAATATCCATGGTTTGCCATATTATCATAATGGTGCTTTGTATATCCGTTCTGTCGGGCATGACGTTCTCGTATGATAAGATAAATAAAGAATCCGAAGTGGTATATGTAGTGGATTATTCTTATAGCGGTAATTCCGAAGTACCAAAGACTATGAAGGAACGCTTTGTTTTGGATTCGATAAATGCAAGCAGAGGTAATTTCAAAGTCGGAGTAGTGGCATTCGGATACAAACAATATACCGTTATGGAGCCGTCGTTGGAGTTTGAAAGTGTACGCGAAGCATATTCTCGATTCATAAGCAACGACAGCAGCACATTGACCGAATTGATCGATGATACGGCTTCGGATATTTCATCGGCTTTGATATATGCTTCCGATCTTATATCCAATAAAAGAGGTTCGAAGATTGTACTTGTATCCGACGGTATCGAAACGGATAAAAATGCTATGACTACAGCTGCGGAATTGAATCTTACAGGCATACAAGTCGACACGGTTTCATTTCCGAATAGGTATACGAGCGATATAAACGACGTGGAAGTGTTGAGTGTTGAACTTGACAGCAATATTAAGCTCGGGCTTCCGTTCAATGTAAATATTACAGTAAGAAGTTCTATCAATTCCACTATCAATTTCTCTTGTGAAGATACATATTACGACGCCAATGGCAATGCCGTAAAAGACAATTCCGATGCGGTGTTCACTGATTATCAGGGCTTGCAGCCGGGAATCGTGTCGTTTACGTTTACGCATACGTTCACGAGGGCAGGATTGCATAGCCTTAAGGTGACTGCAAATACCCGTAGCGGCGGTCAAGGCGACAATACGGACAATTTTGCTTATAATAATTCCTATGTGACATATTTCTATTTGGATCAATACAATAAATTGTTGATCCTCGAAGGATTCGAAGGTGACGGCGAGAGACTCGAAGCCGCTCTTCAGACGGTTGGTTCCGGTGATAGCGCCGTGACTAACGAAATAACGAGGATATGTATAGATCCCAAGGCCGGTGGATCTGCTCAAGAGCAACAATTTGCAGCATTGCCGCAAAACGCTTTGGAAATGAGCAACTATTACGAGATCATTTTGGTGAATGTAGCCAATTCGGATCTTACATCCGAAAAAATGCCTGCTAATTTCGACGTGGAACTCAAGTCCTACGTAGAGAATTACGGCGGCGGATTGTTCGTTGTAGGCGGAAATGAGCCGGGCATATTTGATTCAAACGGTCATCCCGTGCCACACGCATTTAATGTCACCGATATGAAAAACGCAAATTCATATGCGGATCTGTTGCCTGTCACGGTAGAGACCTATAAGCCGCCCGTTGCGCTTGTTATACTTGTCGACGGCTCTACGTCTATGGCGAGTCTCGAGCAAGGCACGTCGATAATGGAATATTGTAAGATCGGAGCAAAGGCGCTTTTGGAAGACGGCTTGACATATCGCGACTATGTCGGAGTGGTTAAGTTCGGAGAAAAAGCAACAACTATATCTCCGATGATATCCGTGCGCAACAAAGCAGCTATATTGAACGCAATAGATAAACTCGAAGCGTCAGAAAGCGACACACAATTTGCGCCTGCATTCAACGAGGCTGTGAGATTACTTAGAACCAAAGGTAAGGATGAGGTTGCCAAGTGGCATATAATCATCATATCCGATGGTGACGCAAACGATAACTATAACAATAACGGTGCGGGATACGGCGATATAGTATTGAAGAACGCACAAGATCCCGATATTCCCATTACCGTTTCGGTTGCGCATTTGAATCCGGGAAGCGGCGAGGATGCAAATAGTCATATA
>CANQUR010000100.1 GCA_947627075.1 uncultured Clostridia bacterium | reverse complement strand
GCCAACCTCACATGAACACCTATATTGTGGTTTAGGGGGTCTAAAATCTGTCTACGACCACAATATATAGAGGCTATATAAAAATCCGAATATCGAGGCTTTGAGGCTTGCCCATTTTCGGAACAGACAATTTCGTCCTGCGCCCTATCGGAGTTGCGATATAAGAATGAGTATAGGACATAAAAAGAAAACCCTGTTCGGATAAGTTCCGTTCAGGGTTTTTTCCACCTTTCTTGCGACCTCGCTTCGGAGCGTCGTCGGGTGAATCGTCTTTGGTGTATTTGAGATAAACGTCTATCGCATCGTCCTTAATAAGTATCTTCCGCACGAGCAGGTCTATCAGATTTTGAGAGGGCTGCGTGATGGCGAAAGACAAATAATCTACGACCTGCTTTTTCGTCAGCGGTTTTACTTCTTTGACCCGCTCTTTGGCTATAATCTCTTTGAGTTCGGTTTTGCGGTTTTCCAACTCTTTTAATCGGGCGTTCGCCGTTTCCGAGTAAAAACCGTTTTCGACGGCGGCTATCAGATTGGCGAGAGAATTTTCAATGCGCTGTAATTCTTTTTCCGCGAGCCGAAGGGCGGACATATCATTGAGTTTGCTGTTGAAAGTTTCAAGTATTTTGCCTACCAATAAATCGAAGTTCCCATCGGCAGATAACATTCTTTCGAACGCTTTTGTGATGGCTTGTTCCAAGACCTCTTTCTTCATAGTGCGTTTTTGCGGGCACGGCTCGCTTTTAACGCATTTATAGTAACGGTTTACCTTGCCGGATTTGGAAGTCCCTGCAAACGACGTCATTCTTCTGCCGCAGTATCCGCAGTAGACCTTGCCTTTTAATAGATAGGGCTGGTTTGTCTGCGGGTGGCTGCCGTATTTATTGGCTTCTATTTTCGCTCTTGCTATATCGTATAGCTCAACGGGTACGATGGCGGGATAGATTTTGTCGTAAGCGATTCCGTTTATACGGTAGATGCCCGTGTACTTTTCTTGCCGCAGAATATGGTAGATAGTGTCCGCCCGAAAATACTTGCCTCTGTTAAGCACGCCCCGATCTGCCAGCGCCCGTGCGATTTGTATCGGTTTCTTGCCGTTTGCGTATTCCGTAAAAATCTCTTTCACGATAGGCGCTTCTCCCTCATTGATGGCGACCTTCGTTGCGCATTGAACTTTCCTTCCGTTTTCTTCTTTGTAAACGGGCATGAGCGACCAGCCGTAATTTATCAGACCGCCTATGAAGTTACCTTTTAAGCGCGTTTCATTCATACCGCGTTTTGTCTTTTGCGACAACTCCTCGCTATAGTATTGGTTCATACCTTCGAGGAGGCTTTCGAGAAGGATGCCTTCGGGGCTGTCTGGGATATTCTCCATTACGGAAACGAGCTTGATGCCGTTGTCCTTCAAGTGCTTTCGGTGGATAGCCGTTTCGTATTTGTTACGGGAAAAGCGGTCGAGCTTATACACCAGCACGAGATCCCATTCTTTCTTGTCGCTGTCCCTCATCATCTGCTGAAAGCCGTCGCGGTTATCGTTCTTGCCCGTCATGGCTTTGTCCACATAGGTAGCGACAATCTCTATGTCGTTCTTTGCAACATAGTCGTCAATCACGCGGAATTGTCCGTCGATTGACTGTTCGTTCTGTCGGTCGCAGGAATAACGACCGTACCTTGCAGCCTTTAACATATCAAAACCTCCTTATTTTTCTTTTTTGCTGAACTCTCCGACATTGAATAAGTCCAAGAGCCGACCGACGTCTTTTGTGTCCGTGCCGTCTGTGCAGTAAACGGCGATGCCGTTCCTATGCAGTTTTTCAAGAATACGGATGCAGTCACACCGCCCCAAGCGGTCCGGGCTTTTCGTAAGCACGCAGGAAAACTTTCCCTGTCGGCTTGCCCTCAATAGCTTCGTTCGCTGTTGCCGTGTGCCTATATCGGCATAGACCCCAACGATTTCGAGACCCTTTTGTTTCGCATACCGAGTGCATTCGTCGATCTGCGTTTGGACCTCAAATCCTGTCGTTAAGACATTCTTGTACGCATAGATAGCAACTTGTTCCATATCTAAACCTCCCAATTTAATCGTTTTCGGAATGGGCACAGTATATAACCCAATGGTGCAAACTTTTTTCACCTTTGGGAAATTATTTACCAATCCCATTTTTTTGGAACTCGTCTTTCGACAAAACCGATATTCCCGAAAAGATCTTTGTGGCAATCGGAGACAATTCTTATATGGCTATTCCGTCAAAGAGCATTCAATGTTATATTTCGTTTGCGGCTTTTTTAGGCTGAAAATATTATGTTGAAATCCTCGGATATAAAATTTTAAGTAATATTTCCGGCCCTTTGACGGCAAAGGAATTTTCGGACAAAAAAACGAAGTCGAAAGACGAATCCGCTTAATTCGGTTATGTAATAACACCGTAATGCTACCTTTTGTTACCATAGGATACCACGCTGACTGAAACGTTCCTTCGATGAGACCGACAAATAAAAAAGCCTCCGCTATACTTTACGGCAGGAGGTAAACGAAGATGAAGAAGGAGCAGGTGAACTACAAAGTAAATCTTATCGGCGAACAGGATCTATCAAAACTGTCTGCCGACGAATTGGACGTACTCGTCGCGGCATACATAGACGGTCTGCGTGCGTATCTGTCGCCGACGGATAACCCCACCGAAGATGACAACTAAAATTTTTCGAAAAAAGAAGTTCCAAACGCTTGCAATTTAGAAAAAGTTGTGTTATACTCTCTGATACATAACGAAACGCACCGTTTTGTTAAAACTAAAAGGGCATTGTTATGAGAGTATTGAGTGAAGAAACCAAAAACCAAATTGCGGAGTACAATCTTGAGTACCAAAGGAAGAACGGGCTATCGCCGAGCTTTCGGAACATAATGCACGCGCTGAATTTAGGCTCGCTCGCGACCGTGCAGCGGTATATCAAGCAGTTGGAAGCGGAAGGACGGATAGAGCGCACGAATATCGGCAATATCGCGCCCATGCCGAAGTTGTGGGGCGGGGAAACTGTGACAGTGCCGCTCGTAGGCAAGATCGCTTGCGGCAAGCCGTGTCTGGAAGTAGAGAACATAGAAGAAAGTTTCTCCCTTCCGTGTTCCATATTCGGCAGCAGTGAAATGTTTATGCTCCGCGCATTCGGCGACAGTATGGTGGACGCAGGGATAGACCAAGGCGATTTGCTTGTAATAAGGAAACAGGAAAATGCGAACGACGGAGATATAGTCGTGGCGTTGGTGAACGGCGAGAACACGCTCAAGCGCTTTTACAGAGAGCGGGGCGGCATACGGCTTCACCCCGAAAACAAGGCGATGAAAGATATTGTTGTAAAGAGCTGCGAGATACAAGGCGTTCTCGTAAGTTGTATAAAGCTGTATTAACAGGCGGGTTTAGCCCCGGAATCCGCTGTTTAATAAGTAGCTTGCGAAAATGGACTACTTCCGCACAGGACCTCTCAACCGTGCATCGGCAGTATTCCAAATATCGCTTTTTGCAAGCGTGAGAAAGAAGGAGACGGCTATAATGAATAGCAGTAAGAAGCAACAGCAAGTGCGGTATTGCCGTAATTGCGGGCAAAAGATAATCGGTTACAGGGACGAGGACGGAATGTTACGCCTCAAGTGTCCGCGTTGCAATGCGGTATCCGTAAGCAGGAAAGTTACGAGGCGGCACGAGGACGTTCAAGAGTATGCCCCGCCCGGGCAAGTCATAATATAGGGCGAAAACTGAAAGTATATCGACGGTAGGTACGGATTGAGACAGTATCCGGTAAACCCCTATCAGACCAATACTTAAATCGGACGGTGATCCAGAATTGTGAAGCCGCCGATAAGCGAACGAACGCTATATCCTTACGGGAATAGTGAAAAGTCGCTTATCGGCGGTCTTTTATTTTCTTCTGAAAGCTCTCGGAAAAAAGATAAAATTTTTTTTCAAAGATGCAAAAAACTTGCACCTTTGAGATTTAGAATACGCCTACAAACACGGCAAAGGAGGTATAAACGGTGTCGGCAAGCGAACGCAGACGTGCCATTATAGAAGCGTTATGCCAGCGCAGATACGATACGAGAGAAAATCTCGCATCGGAATTCGGCGTAAGCATACGCACGATAGCCTACGATCTGCTTTCGCTTTCGCTCGAATACCCCATTTATACGGTCCAAGGAAACGGAGGCGGTATTTATGTAGAAGAAGGATACAGGTTGGATAGGAAATATCTGTCGGACGAACAGTCCGAGCTGTTGGAGGCTATATTGCCCACGCTTACGGGCAAGCAAGCCGAAGTAATGAAGGGCATATTAAGCACGTTCAAGCTGACGAAGCACACGGAGAGACAAAAATGACGATAGAGCAAATAAAATCGGACCTACGGGAAATTCAATACTATTACGCGCACGAAAAAGAGTTTACGGGAGCGGCGAAAATCATAGGGCGCAGTGCCATATTGGAAAAAGCGGAGCGGTATAACGCGGCTATTTGCAATGCGCCCTCCAAACTGTACTATGTGTATTTGTCGCTGTATATCCACTTCAACACGCAAATGGTGGTAGCCGATGACATGGACTGTTCCGTGGGGCACGTCAAAAGGCTCAACCGCGAACTGTGCGAGTTTTTCCAGCGTGAATTGGCGGGGTGAAGTATGCAAGAGATACGAAACAGCCGCGGCAAGCTCGTATGCCGTGCAGATAAGAACAGCAAGACCGTCGAAATAGCCATAAAGGGCTGTATAACCGTGATACGCTTTACGGACGACGGCAAGATAAAAATCGAGCATAGCGAGAAAAGGGTGTAAAACAAAACGATCCGCAGACCGCAAGACGGCAGGAAAGCAAATCTCAATGGCTTTTCCCCGCCGTCTTTTCGTTTGCGGAAAAACGCGGCTCTGCGGATTAACGGAAATTCAAGGAGCAAGCGAAATGAAAACCTATATTTACAAATTTGCCGATGGCACAACGAGCGCGGTAGAAGTAACGGACGAGCTGTATGCGGTATTGCGGGAGGAGGACGAAGCGGAGCGGAACAAGAACCGAGCCGAGACCCGCAGGCACACGTCCATAGACGAACTTGCCGAGCTTGGCGTCGAGCCGTCCTATACGGACGAATACTTTGCGGGGGAGCTGTCCGAAAGCATTGAAGATCCCGCATTGCGCGAGGCGGTACTCTCTCTGACCGCGCCTCAAAAGAGGCTGCTTACGCGCTTATATATGGAAAAGCAAACCGTAACGGAAATAGCGGAGCAGGAAGGCGTAGCCGTCTGCAGTATAAGCAAGAGATTGGAGCGCATCTATAAAAAAATCAGAAATTTTATGCCGGACCGCCAACTTTTGCCCGTTCCCGTGGCTATATGTGTAGGGGCTGAAACGGCTCTTGCGAAAATCAAAGAGGAGGCGAAGTGAAATGTTCAAGATCAAGGTTGAAATGTCGAACGCGGTATTAAAGACCTATCGGGTGGAGTGCAACCACGGCAGCAAGTATTTCAGCGATTGCGACAAGGCGTCTGCCTATTATGAGTATCTGCAAGCGCAAAAGCTGGACGCCGAATTGTGGGTCGTTATGCTGTACTACGACGCGGAGGGCGAGCTTGTCAAGGGCGTTCAAAAGCTCTTGTCGGCCGAATCCGGGGACGGAATCGCAGACCTCACATAATCACGGGAATGTTACACGGCGCAACGGATAAAGGCGATTGAGTTCGGAGTGAAAGGCGCCTCACTGCGAATAGTCGGAGAAATAACATATAAGC
>CANQUR010000099.1 GCA_947627075.1 uncultured Clostridia bacterium | reverse complement strand
AAGTGTACTGGCAATCTTTCGAGATGCGCAAAAAGATCCGAACGCATCCTTTTGACCGTCCCGCGCGAAATATACGCCATGCCTATCGTCGAAAAATATTCGAGCACAGCCGAAGCTATATACACCGCTATAAGGATAGCGGCATACATAAATATTTTATCAAAGTTTGTCTCGCCGTTTGGTTTTATCTCGTTGATGGCAAGTCCGCAAAGCTTCGGTCCGACAAGGCTTAAAACGGTGGATATGACATTCAATAAAAGCACAAGACAAAGTAGAGGCAAAAATGGCTTTAAGTAACGCAAAAGATTGAAAAAGACAAATTTTTTGTCTACCTTTCTGTCCTTCAAAGCGCGCGTATCGTTTATATTAACTCTGCGTTCAGGCATTTTCACCTCCCATCTGGGTGGAATAGATAAGCTTATATTCGTCGCATGAGTCCATAAGCTGCTCATGAGTGCCCTTGCCTATCACTTCGCCGTCGTCCATAACGAGTATAAGGTCCGCGTGCCTTATTGCGCTTATCCTTTGCGCGACAATGACCTTCGTCATGTCACCGCCGCTCTTGTTGAGCGCCTTTCTGAGCGACGCGTCGGTTTCATAATCGAGCGCGGACGAGCTGTCGTCCAAAACAAGAATTTCCGGATACGCGGCAAGAGCACGCGCGATGAGTATACGTTGCTTTTGTCCACCCGAAAGATTATTCGCCTTTTGCACAAGCTTAAAGTCGAGCCCGCCTTCGAGCTCATCTACAAATTCGCGTGCTTGCGCGGCGTCTATTGCCTCGTTTATCTGCTCATCGCTCAAATTCCTGCCGTAATCAACGTTCTCTCTTATTGAAGCCGCCATCAAAAAGTCGTTTTGAAACGCCACACCGAACTTTTTGCGCAACTCTTTTATCGAATAGCTCCTGACATCTCGGTCGTCTATGTATATCGCCCCGCCGCTAACGTCGTAAAAACGCATCATCAAATTGATTATGGTTGACTTGCCGCTACCCGTAGCGCCTATGATGCCGAGCGTCTGTCCCGGATAAATGTCGAAACTTAAATCGCGCAAATTGTCCTTTACGCCATTGTAAGAAAAGGACACGTTTTCAAAGCGTATTTTGCACCCCATGTCCGATTTCGGACAAATAAGCGGGCTTTCGGAAACGTTCGCGTCAAGCACCTTTTCTATTCTCGCCGCCGAAGCGGATCCGCGCGATATGACCACAAATATCTTGCTGAGCGCTATCATTGCATTGAGGATTATGACAAAATACTGCAAAAAAGCAAGCACCGTACCCGACTTTGTGCCGCGGAAAGCACCCACAACTATGATGGCGACAAGCCCTATATTGAGTATGAGCGTAGCGAGCGGATGCGAGAGCGACATGACCTTATTCGCCTTAAATTCCTCCGCGGCGAGCTCTTTTACGAGCTTGTCGAATCCTTCGGTTTCATGATCGCCCTTGTCGAGCGCCTTTATCACTCTGACGCCCGTGACGTTTTCCTGCACCTTGCGCACCATGTCGTCCTGCTTTTTTTGCACTCCGAAGTAGATAGGCACGCTCTTTTTGGTTATAACGTATATGACGATCCCCACAAGCGGAATACACCCGAGCAAGACGCACGCAAGCACGGGATCGCGCCAAAAAGCAAGGATAGTTCCGCCCAATATGAGTATGGGTGCGCGAACGCCGAGGCGCAAGGTCCTTGCCACCATTTGATTCACATAGTAGCTGTCGCTTGTGAGGCGCGAAATAAGCGACGGCACTCCGAAGAGGTCCACCTGTTTGCTATTGAGATAACAGGTCTTTGAAAAAAGATCGTATCTCAAATCGTGCGTCATATTGCCCGACGACTTAACGGTCAATCTGTTGGCAAAAACGTTGCCCAGCAAAGCCGCAAGCGAACAACCGAGCATGGCGATCCCGAGATATATTATCATATTTCGCTTGCTTGCTTCGTTTAGTTCGGCATTTGTTGCGACGTTATTTATTATGTATTCGAGCAAGAGCGGCAAAAACAGCTCCGCCACCGCGCCTATAAATTTGAGAATGAGCCCGACTACAACGGTGCCGCTGTATGGTTTGAGATAACGCAAAGTCTTTTTCAACTCGTCGCCTCCCGCGCTTTCATACAATTGTTCTCGATATAAACGCGCAAATCATCCTCCGATATTGGACAAAAATTAAAAATCATAAAAAATCGCCTTAAAGCAGCGATTTTGAAAGCGACGCCTTTTCGCGCCGCCATAATAGCCGATAAAAATACCCGCCTGTGCCGTGAGAGGCATAATGACCCGCTTTTTAAGCAGGTGGGCAAGCCGATTGCACTTTCTGCCATCCCCTGCTTTTCGGATGAAAGATTTCCGAAAAAATTTCTGAGGCCCGACATCCATGCATATACAGGCAATCCCTTTTTTGTTCTGTGGTTCCATAAATTGCATCACGTACACCGCAGGCATTTATCTTACTTATAGTATACTACATTAAAGCGGATAATGCAATACTTTTGCGGAATTTTTTTCGGAAATTTTTACCGAGGGAATATCAATCGAAAATAAGGTAGCGTTTTAATCCCTCGGCTGCCCTCAACGCGTCCTCGCGAGAGCAAAACGAATTGATACGAACGTACTCTCGTCCCCTTTCCCCAAATCCTATTCCGGGCGTCACTCCGAGCTTGTATATATCGAGCAACTTATAAAACTCCGCGTATGAATCACCGCATTTGAGCCATATATACGGAGAATCCGTTCCTCCTACTTTTTGAGCGCCTTTGAGGGCATTTGACATAATTCGAGCGTTTTCGACGTAATAATTTACGTTTGCCATAATGTCGTCATATGCGTAGGTAAGAGCGCATTGCGCCATGCGTTGCGAAATATATGAAACGCCGTTACTTAAACAACTCTTTGCCCTACTCCATATTTTATTGAGCCCGCACTCTTTGGGTACGACGGTATAGCCGCACCTTACTCCCGTAAAGCCTGCGGTCTTGCTCATAGAGCAAAACTCGACGGCGCACTCTCGCGCTCCCTCGATCTCGAAAATGCTCCTCGGCGCACCGCTTTTTACAAACGCCTCGTAAGCCGCGTCGTAAAATATCAATGCGCCCGTCGCCTTTGCATAATCCACCCACTCTTTAAGCTCATCTCTACTCATGGCTCTGCCTGTGGGATTATCGGGAGAGCATATAACAATGATATCCGCCTTGCTTTTGTAAGGAATTCCGTCGTAAAATTCTATTTCGTTCCCGCGTAATATATTCGCTTCGACGTAAGCGGGATACGAAGGCGACGGCAAAAGCGTCTTCCCGCGTGAAAGCACGTTCAAAAAGACGCTCATATCGCTTTTTATTCCGTCGGACGCAAAGATCTCGCTTTCATCGATCTCCGTGCCTTTTTTCGAATAATACTTTTTTACGGCGTCCTTAAAAAAGTCATAGCCGCTTTCGGGCGGATAACCTCGAAAGGTCGCCTTTTCGGATAGCTCGGACGCAGCTCTTTTGCCCGCCTCGACCACTGCTTTTGGCAAAGGCAAGCTGACGTCCCCTATGCTTAAATTGATAACGTCGTTTCGACTTTTGATTATTCTGCCTATTTCGGAAAACAAATACTGTTCTTTAAGCTCGCTTATATTCGTATTTATCATTGTATCTATATATGAGCTTTACTGCCGAAATGCTATTCGTTTTTATTTTCAGGAGCTTTGAGAGCTTACCGTATCGTCCGATTTTGTTATCATTCTGTAATCGGACGAATCGCTCACCTCGGCGTCGTCGGTCACTCCCTCGTAGAGTTCTCCCGCTTCAAACTGCGCGACATGCAACAAGTCGGGATTTTTTACCGTCTTTACTCCACCCTGTTGCTCGGCGACGCGCTTTATGACCGCCGCCTTACTAAAACGTTTTTTCATACGCACCTCCGAATTCAGTATGCGCCTAAAACGCCTCTATTATCCGTCTACGGAGATGTTATCTATCTTGCCGCCCTTGAACGCAAAAACGCATTCGTGCCCGACCGCGGAGGCATCTATCAAAAAATATTTGTCCTTTACCTTTATAATATCGGTAAAATCGGCGAAAAACGCATTGAGATCCTTTTCGCTTATGCCCGAAAGCGAAGGAGATAATTGTTCGTTCGCAAGCGCAAAATGTTTGCCCTTCACGTTATAAAAAAATCGACAACACATATCTTCGGAAACATTCTTGTGCTCGCTCGAAAAGATAAAGCTGTACCTTGCTCCGAGTTTGAGCGCATAATCACCTTCGCCTATCTTGCACATAAGAGCCACTTCCCGACCCGACGCCACCTTGCCGCCTATGAGTTTGACCGTGTACGACATAAAACGTGCGTCGAGCGGCAAAACGGTAATGTAAACCACTTCATCCGGCGCCGTAACAAAAAAATCGCCTTCGAAAAATCTTCCGTCTAAAAGATAGACGCTTTCGGTTTCGGGTAAAAGCACAATATTTATATCCATACTCATATTTTTATGAGTTTGTTTAGGAGTTTATGTATAAATTCCGTAATTGTGGGTAGTATTTAATTATCATTAGGAGGTAAAAAATATGGAAAATAACTGGACAATAAATCAAACAAAAGAGCTCTTCGATCTCGTAAACGAAGCGTCGCTTACAGGCAAAGGACTTAAAACCGCGTTCGAAAATATGTCCGAAAGATGCGGAAGATCTGTTAACAGCGTCAGAAATTACTATTACAGTCAGCTCAAAATGTTCGAGCTCGTGCCTACCCTTGCCGCAGACCTCGGCGTTACTATAATAAAGAGTGCACGCGAGCAGTTCGAGCTTTTTAAGGAAGACGAAATAGACGAGCTCATGCGAAAAATACTTATAGGTAAAGCCAACGGCGTAAGCGTTCGAGGCACCATAGCGTCGATTTCATCCTCGCCAAAAGAAGCTTTAAGGCTGCAAAACAAATACCGTAGCATGGTAGCGCATCATAAAAGCAAGGTGACCGCCATCATGAACGACCTCGCCGCACAGGGTATAAAGCATTTCGATCCTTATACCAAACAAATAAGCGACGGAAGTAAAAAAAGCGGACTCACAAGGTTAAACGAATATATAAGCAAGCTCGACGAAAACGAAGTCGGAAATTTTTTGAATTTGCTCGGAAAACTTATATAAGAAAATCTTCTTTTTTAATAAGAAAAGCCGCGCTTTCTTATGGGCAACATAACAGAAAATCAAAATTATGCTTTGTAAAGGAAAAGAGCCGATCCGTTTTGGATTTGCTCTTTTTTTTGTAATATGATGTTTTTATATGTAATCTCAAAGCCAAAATAAATTCGAATCGATCGCGTAGGACGATCATAAATCCACCTTTTCAAACTTTTTCATCGAAAGCCTTGCGGCAAGCCCGGTCATGATACAATACAAAATCAGCCCCGCAAATAAAACGACGAGCTTTATGCCGTAGTTTTCGGGATCGGGCGTGGTAATCGGTGCGGAAAACGGCAAATGCCGAATCAAAATCAAAAGTCCGATGAGGACGAACTGCACCGCTGACGAAATCACAAACGGAATACCAACCTTATTCGGGTGTGAAAAGTACAAAGGGAAAAATGTTAGGTTGAACGCACCCAAGACAAGCGCGCCGAGTCCGCAAAAAGCAAGATTTGCGCTGTTGCCCGCAAGATTTATAAGCATTGCATCAGGGAACGTCGCTTGTTTTATGACGATACAGATAGCGGTCAGGACAAGAAGAGTACATTGAAATATCACGGCAACCGCAATTCGCGCGAGCGGGACATTCCGTTTTTTGACAGGGAGCGAACAAGTAAAAGCCAAATCGCCGTTCTCCCGCGC